>JBHHXF010000001.1:0-51710 GCA_046756905.1 Anaerolineae bacterium
CACCCGATATCAGCCAGATAACACCAACTCCAGAGAGCTAGGGAATACAGTTAACACACTCTTTACACCCGGATAATCCTCTACCAACACGTTGATTCTACAGTAGTTGCTGGCACGTACCGCGCCCGGTATGGAATCCGGTTGCGCACTCCCAAACATCTGGTAGAGGAGGTTATTGAAATGCGAAGACGTATCATCATTGCAGTACTGGTCAGCGTCGCTGTGTTGTCCTTGCTCCTGGCGTCAGTAGCCGGCGCCAGTCCGTCCCAGGAACCTTTTCCCCAAAGATACCACAGCAGGATGGAAGACTTTCGCTACGAACTCCATTGGGGCTTTGTCTTCGAACTGGGGCCGGCCACACCCGACTCCACGTTGATGCTGCCCATGGATGGCCGCATTCAGATTGACGATGGCGATAGCGACACCCGGGAGGGGGTGCACATCATCGGTGCCCAGCTCTTTGAAGCAGATGGCACCTACGAGGAGGGCCACCGCGACCGTGTGATCACGCCTCCCAGAGACACCGCTTTCCGCGAGGCCGGCGGTGTGTTCTACCCGTGGGTCGCCTGGCAGTCGTCCACAACGGATGATTGGGACGGCATGGCCGTGCGCTTCCGCTATGAAGCCGGCACCGATCCCTTGATCACCATCGAGACCGGCGACTGGTCGGCAGCCATGCCTGCCTCGGAGCTGCGCGAGCTATCCCAAGTCGTACCCCTGATCGAGGAAGAGCAAGAGCTGGAGATGGGACCGTTCTTCACCCTGGCCTACCGGCTCTACGACATGGACCTCTATTGGGGCTACGAACCTGAGCACGAGACCGGCCTGCCGGCGGATCACGAACTGCAGGTGTGGGACGGTGGATTGTCCATCAGCGACGGTGGCATCCGGATCATGGGGGCACGCAACATGGAGTCAGGCGGCTCCCGAGAACGCGGCATGGACGACGAGGTCTTGCAGGAAGCAGACCTCAGTTCCGGCATCGAGTGGCGCTCTACGACCCTGGACGTGTCCTTCCGGCGCGCAGCCACCGATGGGCTGGCAGTGACGTTCGTGGTACCTCGAGAAGCAAGTGATGTGACCATCAATGGCACCTTTGGTGAGACAACCCTCTCCGAAGTCTTGCCCGAGCACTGGCGCGATGCGGAGCGCATCGTGCCGGTGGACGACGAAGACCACTTCGTGCACGGCCACCTGCACTGGTGCTGGTTCAAGACCCCCAACGGCCACTATGGGGGAGGGCACGGAGGCCACAAGCACGGGCAGGAGTAGGCCGGCAGAGGAGCGTAGAGGGCTTAGACCAACACCTTTCAACCAAGAGACGTTCAGACTTCGGAAGTCTTTCAATGGGTGCTCCGATGGCAGAATCGGCGTGAGATCAACCACGATTTTGCCAAGCGAGCGTGCTGTTGAGACTTCCGAAGTCTTAGCGGTTAGCCATACTGACAGGCATCCCGGTTATCAGCGCCGCGCCGTGGCTTCCTCACGACCGTAGCGGTTCCTCCCAACCTTCACGCGAAAGCGACGACAGGAATCAGCCCCATTCGCTCCGGTGGCTTCTTCATGGCGGCGATCTCTTCAACTTGATGGAGTAGAGTGGGCCGGTTGACAGTCGAAAAAGACCCTGCTATAATTTGGAATGGTTCTTGCTAAGAAAGGGTTCCAAATAATGGATGTTGATGCTATTGTAGATCGAATGCGAGAATGTGGACACCGCCTGACGCCTCAGCGGTTGGCTATCTTCAGGGCATTGGCCGCCAGTAAGGAACACCCGTCGGCTCAGATGCTCCATGAAGAACTGCGGAGAACCTCTCCAGTGATGAGTCTGGCGACGGTCTATAGCACCTTGGAGCTTCTCAAGGAGATGGGCGAGATTGTTGAGGTGGGCTTCAGCAACGAAGGCCGGCGCTACGAGCCAAACCTGCATCCGCACGTGAATTTGGTCTGTGTGGAATGCGGAAGGATCCAGGACTTCGAAGCATTGGCCATGAGCCCGGTAGAGCAGGCTGTGGCTGATGGGCCCGGGTATGAGATCCGGGGCTCGCGAGTGGAATACTACGGTCTGTGCCCCGATTGCCAGCAAGCGGCCGGGATGGAGTCAGCCTGATGAGCACACCGAGTCTGGACAGCGCCATCGCGGACATGCGGGCTGCCGGCAAACGCATGACCATCCAGCGGGAGGCCGTGCTCGCCATCTTGGCTCAACAGTACCCTCGCCATCTAGATGCTGCCGAGATCTTCGAGCGGGCCCGCCACAGCGTGCCGAGAATCAACCTGGCATCGGTATATCGAACATTGAAGGTCCTGGGAGAACTGGACCTGGTGGACGAGATGCCGATCGATGGTGGCCGGCGGTATGGGCTGCGGAGCGCGAGTGAGCAATACCATCTGGTTTGCAGTCAGTGCGACCAGGTGCTCGCCGTGTCGAGTCCGGTGTTGGAGCAACTGCGACAGGACCTAGCTCGTGAGCTGCCCTTTGTGATCGACGATCTGGAAGTGAATCTCATCGGTCACTGTGATAGCGGTGAGACAGCGTGTCAGTGGTCTGATACCGGAATCTGATCGCCTTTCTGCATCATGAAAGACCCGCCTCCGTGGAGGCGGGTCTTTTTGTTTCCTGGGAAGCTGTCACCTTCTCAGATCAGCTTTGACCGAATTTTGACCAGTTTTTGATTGCCCTGAACCCCGAAGGGATTGACAGACAGTTGAGGTTTTGCTATAATGCTTTTGCAAATCATTTGCAAAAAGGCAGATGCGAGCGTGGAAAGGTGGATACCTGAGTGAAAGAGGCAGAAAAAGCACTTCGCAATGAGGGCCTCCGGGTCACGGCTCAGCGGGCCTTAATTCTGGACATCGTTCGCGAGAGTGATGAGCACCTCGATGCTGACGACATCTACTTCAGGGCGCGCCAGCAGGATCCTAAGCTCAGTCTTTCCACCGTGTACCGCACACTGAGCATCCTCAAAGAAATGGGTCTCGTGAACCAGCGATATTTTGCGCGCGATCACGGCCGGGAATACTATGAATCCTCGGCCACTCCTGAGCACTACCATTTTACCTGCGTTTCATGCGGGCAGATCGTAGAATTTAAGACACCTCTGATCGAACAACTGAAGCGCGATTTGGTGCAGGAGTACGGCGTTCGGTTCAACCATACTTGCATCTGCTTTGAGGGCTACTGTGCGGAGTGTCACGCAGACGCCCATGGCGATTGATTCAGCGTCCCAATGGCTGCCCTTTCGGGTAGCACAATCAGAAAGGAGTTTTCGATGATTGAACGAACTTCCACAACAAAACAAGAGGGCATGGGCGGCCACCCATACCCTCGGACGAGAGGGCGTGCAACCAGCAAAGCTCCCCTCGCCAACTCCCATTATACCGCTCCATTGAGTACCTGTCAAGAAGCTTTGGCAGCTCGCTTCAAGTCAGTGCTAGTCGTTGCGCTGCTGATTCTAACTGTCCCATTGGCTGCATGTGCTCCAGCAGCCGCGCCTCAGACGATCCGGGAGACCGTTCCAGTTGAAGTCACTCGCGAGGTCCAGTTCGAGGTGGTAAAAGAGGTCAAAGTCCCGGCCAATCCGGGCGCGCTGATCGTCTACTCCGGCCGCAGTGAGAGTCTGGTTGGCCCGATCATCGAGCAGTTCGCCGAGGCGACCGGAATCGAGGTGGAAGTGCGCTACGGCAAAACAGCCGAGATGGCGGCCACATTGTTGGAGGAGGGCCAGAACTCGCCGGCTGACATCTTCTTTGCGCAGGATCCGGGTGGTCTGGGGGCAGTTGCTGAAACCGGGATGCTGGCTCCGCTGCCTGAAGACATCCTGGCAACGGTTGATCCGCGTTTCCGCTCACCGGACGGGCTGTGGGTTGGCATCTCCGGCCGTGCCCGCGTGATCGTGTACAACACCGAGCGGGTCAGCCCAAAAGACCTGCCGGACGACATCTGGGACTTCACGGATCCGAAGTGGAGCGGTCGCATTGGCTGGGCGCCGACTAATGGTTCCTTCCAGACGATGGTGACGGGCATGCGGCAGGTATGGGGAGAGGAGAAGACCCGCGAGTGGCTGGAAGGTATCCAAGCCAACAAGCCCGGAGTCTACCCTAAGAACACTCCCATTGTCGCCGCCGCTGGCGCGGGTGAGATCGACGTCGGCTTCGTGAATCACTACTACCTGTATCGCTTCATCCAGGAAGAGGGCGAGACCTTCCGCGCCCGCAACTACTTCCTGCCGGGCAGTGGGCCGGGTTCGTTGGTCATGGTTGCGGGCGCCGGGCGGATTGCCACCGGTCCGAACGAGGCCAACGCGCTCAAGTTCATCGAGTTCATGCTCTCACCGGTGGCGCAGCAGTACTTCGCCAGCCAAACCTTCGAGTATCCCCTGGTGGAAGGGGTGCGCACGCACCGTGAGCTGACGCCGTTGAGCGAGCTGAACGCGATTGACGTGGACCTGGCTGACCTGGCTGACCTGCAAGGCACGGTTCAACTGTTGAGTGATGTTGGAGCGTTACCGTAGACCATTCAGGAGCCTCAGTCGATCCAATTTTGCTCGGCCTGGATTGCCAAATCCAGGCCAACGTCGGAGAGTTGGCAAATCCCTCGGAGCAATTTTGGATCTACTGAGCCTGGAGATTGGAGACTGGAGACCGAAGATTAAGGGTCTCCAGTCTCCAATCTCCGATCTGGCACTGTGGAGCGCTGCTGCTCTGGTAGCGGCAGCGCTCCTGCTGCCGACCGGCTATCTGCTCATACGCGCAGTTGAGGCGGGGGATGTAGCCTGGCAAGTCCTGTTTCAGTTCCGCACCGTGGCGATCCTTGGCCGCACGAGCTGGTTGGCGCTGTCGGTGACGGCAGCTTCGGTTGCCATCGCCGTGCCGTTGGCCTGGCTCACTGTCCGCACCGATCTGCCCCTGCGCCGGCTGTGGGCCGTGCTCACACCCCTACCGCTTGTGATTCCCAGCTATGTAGGCGCCTTTCTCGCGGTGTCGGCGCTCGGGCCGCGTGGCCTGCTGCAGCAACTCCTGGAAGGACCATTCGGCATCGAACGGCTGCCCGACATCTACGGCTTCCCCGGCGCTATGCTGACCCTGACGCTGTTGAGCTATCCCTATGTTCTGCTCAGTGCGCGGGCTGCTTTGCAGCGCATGGACCCGGCGCTGGAAGAGACGTCGCGGAGCCTCGGCTACGGCCCCTGGGCGACCTTTCGCGGGATCACGTTACCGCACCTGCGACCGGCTTTGGGGGCGGGAGGTCTGCTGGTGGCGCTTTACACCCTCAGAGACTTCGGCGCTGTCTCGATAATGCGCTACAATACGTTTACACGCGTGATCTTCGTGCAGTATCAGACCTTTGATCGCTCGGCGGCGGCCTCGCTGGCACTGGTGCTGGTGGCGCTGACGCTAGGCATCCTGGCGCTGGAAGCTCGCACCCGTGGCCAGGCGCGCTACTACCGCAGCGGTGTCGGCGCCGCCCGTCCGCCGGCGCTCGTCCGGCTTGGCCTCTGGCGCTGGCCGGCATTGATCTTTTGTACTGCTATCGTCTTTCTTAGTCTGGTGTTGCCAGCCGGCGTGCTACTCTTCTGGCTGGTGCGTGGCCTGCGGGCTGGCGAGCCGCTGCTGCCCCTGGGGTTGGCGGTTTGGAATTCTATCTCGGCCTCAGCTCTGGCGGCCGGCGTCGCCGTGGCCGCCGCTTTGCCGGTGACGATCCTCAGCGTGCGCCGTTCGAGCCCCCTCACCCACCTGTTGGAGCGGTTGACCTACTCTGCCTTCGCGCTGCCGGGTATCGTCGTCGCACTGGCCCTGGTCTTCTTCGGCGCTCGCTACGCCCGGCCACTCTACCAGACCCTGCCGATGCTGATCCTGGCCTACGGCATCCTGTTCCTACCTCAGGCGGTGGGGTCCGCGCGCGCCTCGCTGCTCCAGGTGCATCCCAGTCTCGAGGAGACCGCCCGCAGCCTGGGCCGGCGGCCGCTCCGGGTCTTCGCAACCATCACCCTGCCGCTGGCGTGGCCGGGGGTCGCGGCCGGCGCGGGCCTGGTGTTCCTGACCACGATGAAGGAGCTGCCGGCGACCTTGGTTCTGGCCCCGCTTGGCTTCAAGACGCTGGCCACCGGTGTCTGGTCGGCGGTATCGGAAGCCTTCTTCGCTCAAGCCGCCGCGCCGGCCCTGCTCCTCATTCTGGTCTCCTCGCTACCCATGACATTCTTCATCCTGCGTGAGCAAAAGGAAGGGTTATGAGTCACATTGCAGTCCACTGTGCAGGTTTGACCAAATCATTTGGGAGCGTTCGAGCTGTGGATGGTCTGGATCTAACAGTGCTAGAGGGAGAAATCCTGGCGCTGCTAGGCCCCAGCGGCTGCGGCAAGACCACCGCGCTGCGTCTTATCGCCGGCTTCGAAGCACCAGACGCCGGCAAAGTGGCGATTGGCGGTCGGCCGGTAGCCGGACCGGGTGTTTGTCTGCCACCGGAGCAGCGCCGGGCGGGTATGGTGTTTCAGGACTATGCCCTCTTTCCCCACCTGACCGTGGCGGAGAACGTGGCCTACGGCTTGTCAGGGGGCCGCAAAACCGAGCGGGTGCAGGAGGTCCTGGCGCTAGTGGGCCTGGTTGGCCTTGAGGCGCGGCTGCCGCACGAGCTTTCTGGCGGCCAGCAGCAACGGGTGGCCCTAGCGCGCGCCCTGGCCCCTCAGCCGGAGGTACTCCTGCTGGACGAGCCCTTCTCCAACCTGGACACCGGGCGGCGGGCCCGGGTCCGTGAAGAGGTCCAGGAGATCCTCAAGACAAGCGGTGCCACGGCAATTTTCGTCACACACGATCAGGAGGAGGCCTTGTTCATGGGCGATCGGGTGGCTGTGCTTAACACCGGACGACTGGAGCAGGTCGGCACGCCGGACGAGATTTTCGGGGTGCCGGCATCGCGCTTCGTGGCCGAATTCATGGGCCCCACAGACTTCCTGCCCGGCGAGGTGACGCCCGAAGGCGTGCGCACGGAAATCGGCGTGCTGGCTCAGCGGGTGGATCTGACGGTGGGCACGCACGTGGAAGTCGCCATCCGGGCCGACGACGTGACGTTGGACCCCGACCCGACTTCGGCAGCCAGGGTGCTGGCCCGGCTCTTCAAGGGTACAGTGAATGTGTATCGCGTGCGGCTGCCCTCCGGCCGGATCATCCACAGCCTGCAAGCGCACACACTGAGGCTTGCGCCCGGCATGTCCGTGCGTGTGCAGGCCGAGCCAGGACACGCGCTGGCCTGTTTTGCCCGCAACGGCGCGAGGCCGTCGAGCCACTGCGAATGACGTTGAGCGCAACCTGGATCTCCGTCTACGCCTCGGGCCTGTTTGGTACCTCGTTCTGCTCGTGGCCGGCGTGTCGCGCAGGCCGGCCAATTGACCTCCCGCCGTATCAGGAATGCAACCTCTCTCGGCGTAGCAATTCGTCAGCCCAGGCCGCGTCATCGGGAGCGAGGGATGCATCCGGTTCTTCGCTGTAGTCGATCAGATCGGCGTAGGCGCCGTTCTCGTAGCAGCGCTCGAAAACCGCCTGCAAGTCAAGCACGGCGTCCGGGTCTGGCTCCAGCAGCGGAATAGTGACGCGGGGCAGGCGCTGGCGCAGGGTGAGGGGGTAGACCTCGAACCGCTCGCGATGTCTGGCCCGGCTGATACTGATCACGTAGTACCATGGTTGGTAGGGGATGATATGGTAAGGCGGAATAGCTACCGTGTGCTCGCCCCGGCACAGCAGGTCGATCTCTATCAGGCTGGTCTCGCTGGACAGCACGTCTTCCTGCTTGCGCAGGTACAGCTCGCGCCCCTCCCCGGAGGTCTTGTTGGCCGGACTGGGGACTTCGATTACCGTGACGACGCGACCGCCCTGGGTGAGATCAAGGATCTCGATAAAGACCTCTCGCACTTCCTCAGGCAGCAGGGAGATGACCACCGGCCGGTCGGGCTCCATTACCGCCACGCCGGGGGGGGCCGGCCGGCACACGGGCCGCCGGCTGTTCGGTGAGCGCCACGTCCGGGTACACCCGCGGCGGATGTATCATGTAGACCCGCTCGTCGATGTGGGCATGGTAGCGGGGCCGAATTGAGGGTTGAAGCGCATCCGCGCTGTAGGTGATCAGTCTCTGGTGCAAGTCCGGCCAAATGGTCCGACTTTCCAGATAGGGATCCATGCCGGGAAATGGGCTTGACATACCGGGTTCCTCAGACTTTGAGTTACCTCAAATGATGCGCCACTTAGACAATAGACATTATACCATATGGGGAGACAGCAATCAATCCGGTGATCCCGCCGAGGGGCGGGGCCGGCCCGTGGTCGAGTCCTGCTCGACATGGCCGACATCTTCCATCAGCATATCGGAGGGCGAACCCCCGTTGCGGCAGCTAGATCAGCCGGCCTACCCCGCCTTGAACCCCCTCATCATGCCAAAGACACCGTTGGACTGGCCGGCGTCCGGATCAGACGGGCGGCAGATCACAGCATAGTTGCCCGGCCCAAGATCGCTGGTCAGGAAGCCGGCCTCACCCGACGCGACGTCCATAGTGCCGTCGATCAGCTCTCCGGGTGTTAGAGACAGCCGTGGCCATCAGCGGCACCTTCGGCGAGACGACCCTCTCCGACGTCTTGCCGGAGCATTGGCGCGATGTTGAGCGCATCGTGCCGGTGGACGACGAAGGCCACTTCGTGCACGGCCACCTGCACTGGTGCTGGTTCAAGACTCCCAATGGCCGCTACGGCGGCGGGCACGGGGGTCACCGGCATGGGCAGGAATAGAAGCCAGCCGCACTTATGTCGCGGTGGAGCATAACCCTGCCTACAGTCTCAGCGAGAAAACCCGGCCTCATTTCCGAGGCCAGGTTTTCTGCGTAGATCACGACCTGCGACATGCTGGTTTCCACATCCCCTCACCACGCCCAGGTCTTCTGCGACGCGAAGACACCTGCTGCACGCCAATCTGCATTCTTCACAGAACTTTCCGATTCGGGCCGCCGAGCCACGTATGGTTCTGTAGCGTGTTCCCGTCTATGCCCTATGAACACCAGCTTTCGGTGAAGCACCGGCCCGTCTAGCATTGAGGGAAAGATATGTGCGTCATGACGAAGAAAATCGGTCAGCATGTACTGTTTATGGGCTTCATGCTCCTGGGCTTGCTCGGCGCCGGCGGTCTGATCCAGGCTGATTCCAATCACGCCCTCACCCCTCACCCCCCTTCCCCCTCTCCCCTCTCCCAGATTTGGGAGAGGGGAGAGGGGGTGCCGGCGCAGGCGGCGGGGGTGAGGGGTGAGGGCTCACTCCAAGTCCCCCTCACTATCCGCGACACCGCCGGCCTCTCCCACGCGGCCGAACCCGTCACGTCCGGCATCCCCCTACCCTTCGGCGCCATCTCCGACGCGAATAACCTGTGGCTGGCCGGCCCCGACGGCACCACGCCCGCCCCTGCCCAGTTCACCGTCCTCTCTCGCTGGAACGGCCTGGTCGACGACGCTACCAAAGCCATCAAGTGGATCCTGGTGGACTTTCAGGCGGACGTACCGGCGAACGCGACGACCACTTACTACCTGCGTGGCAGTTCAGTACAACAGGCTCTCGGTAGCAGGCTGGACGGCTCGCTAGCTGGATGGCTGGATGGCTCCACGCCCCTGACAAAGGTTATCCAGCCATCTAGCCATCCAACCATCCAGCCATCTAACCGCCCAGCCATCCAAACCTCCAACCCAACTCTCACCGTCACCGACAACGGCACGCACGTCATCGTGGACACTGGCCCCCTCCGCTTCCAGGTGCGGCGAGGGCCGTTCAACCTGTTCGACGGCGCCTGGCTGGACCTGGATGGCAACAACGTGGCCGAGACCGAGGTTGTATCCCCTGGTCACGCCGGCGGTATGATCCTGACGCGCACCAACGGCAGCACGTACCTTTCCTCAGCGGATACAGCGGACACCCCACAAGTCGCAGTCGAGCGGAACGGGCCGCTGCACGCGGTGATCCGCATTGAAGGCCGGCATACCACCGACAGCGACAACGGCACCTGGGTTAACAAGGGCGGCGGCCGGCCGGCCTTCAACTACCTGGAGTACACCGTGCGCATCCACGCCTACGCCGGCAAGCCCTGGGTGCGCGTCTCTTACTCCATCCGCTACCCGGACCGCTTCCTGGAAGGCGAATACAACTGTTGTGGCAACCCTGTCCGCCACGAGTGGGACGGCCTGCGGCTGCGCCTGCCCACGAACCTTGACAAGGAGACAAGGAGACAAGGAGACGAGCGGAAAAGTGGAAAAGTCAAAAAGGAAACAAGGAAGGGTCAAGTTGAGCTTCGCCGTCCACTTCTTCCCTTACGGACTTTTTCCCTTTTTGCTGTTTTCCCTTCCTCTCCACACCTTGTCTCAGGATCTGGCCTGACCTACGCCCTGGGCGGCGAGGCTCCCGTCAGCGACGAGTATCCCAACAAGCTCAGCGACCCGGCGGCCGGAACCGCTGTGGTCACCGGCACCGTGCCGGCCGGCAGCAGTGCGGAGCTCTACCAGGACTCCAGCGGGGTGGTCAACTGGGACGACAGCGCCGACGGCCTGTGGGGCACCACGTTTCGGGGCTACAAAGTCTACGACAACGGCACCGAAGTGGCCTCTGGCCTCCAGTCTGCCGGCTGGGGAAGCCTGGAAGGGCCGGCCTGGGGGGTGAGCGCGGGCGTGCGCCACTTCTGGCAGAACTTCCCCAAGGGGATCGAGCTCCACGCCGACGGCACCGTGGACATCGAGCTGTGGCCTGAACGTTTTCGGATCGACCACCGCTTCGCCGGCGGCCGCCAGAAAACCCACGAGATTCTGATCGGATTCCACACGGCCTCCCCCAGCCAACTAGCTATCCAGCGCCGTCCTGAGCCTGTCGAAGGGCCATCCAGCCATCCAGCCATCTCTCTATCGAACTCCCCCGGTTTCCTGAGCTCCTTCTCAGCCCCGCTCCACGCCACCGCCCCCAGCACCTGGTACCGCAACACCCTTGCCCTGGGCCTCATCTCCGTTGAAGGTGATCCCAACGACCCTGTGTTTAGCTATGCGGAAACAGCCGCCGACGCCGTCGTGGAGTACGCCGGCCCATCCCCAGGAACACAGGGGGACATCTGGAAGGAGCGCTTCGACGCCGACCTCTACGGCTGGCGCAATTGGGGGGACTCGTACCGCGCCGGCTGGAAGGACGTGCGCTACTTCGGCAATAACGAGTTCGACTTCGGCTACGACCTGCTGCTCCAGTACCTGCGCCAGGCGGACCACGACCCGCGCTTCTTCGCCCTGGGCGAGTCCATGGCCCGCCACCTGCACGACATCGACGTCTACCACACCGGCGAGGACGCCATCAGCTACTCGCATGGCGTTCACAAGCATGACGCCAGCGGCATCGTGGACCACAGCCGCGAGCCCAACATGAGCCACTTCTGGGTCCGCGGCCTGCTCACCTACTACCTGCTCACCGGCGACCGCTTCGCCCTGGACGCCGCCGAGGAGACGGCCGTCTGGATGGACACCCTCATCGATGACAACACGGGAGAGCTGATGTACCACGGCGAGACCCGCTCCCAGGCCTGGCCGGCCCTGGCCCTCACCGAGCTGTGGGAAGTCACCGGCAAGGCAGAGTACCTCCAGTGGGCCCACGATCTGCTGCACGCCGAGGTGATCGAGGAGCAGGGGCTGGCCGGCGCCACCTACCCCTGTCCTGACCTGGACTGGCAAGGCGGCAAAGGAGTGCTAAATAAATCCGAGGTAGCCGTGTGGCAGAACGGCTACGTGTCCGAGGCGTTGGGGCGCTATGCCACCGCCATGCGGCTGCTGGGTGGAACCGACCCCGAAGCCGAACAGGCGCTCTTCCGCCTGCTGGACGCCATCGAGAGCTGCGGCTGGGCCACCCCCGACAACGGCAAGTTCGTGGCCGGCGACCCGAGCAAGGACAACGTGGTCTACAACACACCCTATCAGATGCTGGCGCTGGACCGCATCTACAGTGATGGAGCCGGCGGCATCAGCGACTATAAAATCAGCTTCCCCATCAATCAGGTGCTCACCAACGGCTATGCCTACGGTGCTCTCCTCTCACCCAACCCGGCCGACCGCGAGCGCTACCGGCAGATGGCCTACGACACCTGGACCTGGACCATGGGACCGGAGACCCAGCCTGGCAACCCCCAGGGCTACCCCTACTACTGCTGCCCCGGCACCCCGGCCAAGAACACCGCCTACCGGCTGCGCTTCGGCCAGGTCTACCTGTGGTTGAAACAGTTGCTGGATGCAGACAGCCAGTCCCCCGTCATCGAGAACGTGCAGGTGGTGGATGTGACGGATAAGACAGCTACCGTCGCCTGGACGGTGAGCGGCGACGCCACCGGCTGGGTTGAGTACGGCCTGGACCAGAGCTACGGCCGCACCTCAGACTACCCCACCACCCTGGGCAACCAGCAGGTGACGCTGACGAACCTCCAACCTGACACGACCCACCACTTCCGCATCGCCGCGAAAGACCTGGCCGGCAACACCGCCGCCACCGGCGACTTCACCTTCACCACCGAGCCCCTGGACGTAACGCCACCCACCTTCAGCAACGTCACCTTCTCGGAGCCGACCGACACCTCGGTGCGGGTGAGCTGGGACACCGACGAGCCGGCCACCACCCAGATCGAGTACGGCACCACCACGGCCTACGGCAACACCACGCCCCTGATCTCGACCCTGACCCTCACCCACACCCAGGTCATCAGCGGCCTGCTGCCGGGCACGGCGTATCATCTTCGACTGCTGGGCCAGGACCTCAACGGCAACGCCGGCGCTTCGAGCGACTTCAGCTTCACCACCTACACTCCTGTGACCGTCACCCTGCAGGAGGGGTTAGACGGCTACGTTGGGGCGGCCGACACCACCCTGGACGGCTATGATACGCAGTACAAGCCCATGAACTTCGGGGGGCGGGACTGGTTCCGCATCTGGGACACCGGCACGCGGCGCGGCATCGTCCGCTTCGACCTGACCGGTCTACCGGCCGAAACCGCCGGCCTCCTGCTGCTGCGCGCCGATCTGGAACTCTACGCCTTCGAGAACAACTGGTCGAGCGATACCACCGTGCGCGCCTACCGCGTGACCCGGGATTGGGTAGAGGGGGACGGCTGGTACGGCCAGGCTAGCGACGGCGCCACTTGGTACGAATGGGACTACTTCGACAACAACGCCACATCCACCAACGACTGGGCCAGCTACGGCGGCGACTACGACACCACCAGCGATTGGGGCCACGGTTCCAACGGCATCGTGGATGAGGTCTCGGCGGCCTGGCCGGCCTGGATGCGCTGGGATGTCACGGAGTTGGCCCGCGCCTGGCTGGACGGGAGCGTGCCCAACCACGGCCTGCTGCTCATGGGCACCGAGTCGGGCAATGACCTGCGATGGCGTTCCTCGGAGCACAGCACCGTCAGCGAGCGTCCCCGGCTGGCGCTGATCTTCGGCCAGGGCGGTAGCCTGCCGGCCTCGCCCATCGTGCTGGAAAACGGCCACGTGCGTTTGAGCTTTCAGCAGCAGAGCGCCGGGAGCCAGACCTGGGGTTTGGGCCTGGAGAGTGCTACCGTCAAATCCACGTCTTACTCCTTCGGCTTCGATCTGGATGACCTGTGGGCCATCACCCTGCGTGCCACCGACGCCACTACGACCACCCTGACCCCCAGCACCGCCAGCTCCACCCTCAACGTGGTGACGAGCACCACTGGTCTGACGCAGACGTTGACCGCTGTGTGGCAAGACGTCACCCCGGCGGGTGAGACAAGGGGACAAGGAGACAAGGAGACAAGGAGACAAGGAGACCTTCAGTATGACCGCAGACTTGCAAGCGGCAAGTCTCCTTGTCTCCCCTTCTCCCCCTCTCCTTGTCTCAAGCCGTCGGCAGTCGGCCCTGCGGTCGCCACTGCCAGCCTGACTGTCACCGCCACCGTCACTCTTGGCCCGGACGATCCATACGCCCTCTGGACCATCGCCGTGGACAACCGCTACCCCGATCAGGCCGTGTACCACGTGGACTTCCCGCGCCTGAAGATCCGGCCCGTCGGCACGCCCACCGCCAATCGAGCGGTCATCCCCTATTTCGGCGGGCGTATCATCAACGATCCCATCCACAGCTCGCTGCAACTGCTGCCGGCAGAGCCGCCGTTTTTCCAGTACCCGCACATGTTCGCGCCGCTTCAACTGTTCACCTACTTCGACACCACCGACGCCCACGCCTTGTATCTGGCCACGCACGACGGCGCCGGCTACACCAAGCATTTCGATTTCCGTTCCGATGGCCAGCGGCTACACTTCCGCGTGAGGCAATTCCCGGAGTACAACATTACGCCGGGCAACGACTACGTCAGCCCGTACCCCATGGCCCTCGGCGCGCTGGCCGGCGACTGGTACGACGCTGCGAAGCTCTACCGCGCCTGGTCGCTGCAACAGACCTGGGCCCAGCGCGGCCCCATCGCCCTCAGCGACGATTTCTCAGACAAACTGAAAGCCTCGGACGTGATGGGCGTCTGGACACCCATCACCGACACCCTCAAACCCTTCGAGGCCGTGGCTCAGGACATGGAGCGCTGGAAAGACTTCCTGGGGATCGAGCATGTCGCCGGCCTGTGGTACGGCTGGCACGGCAATGCCTTCGACACCGGCTGGCCGGAGTACGAACCGGTGGAGCCGTCCTTCAGCGATGGCGTGACTCTCACCCATAGCCTGGGCAACTACGTATGGCCCTACATCCTGCCCATAGGGTGGGACACCGCCACTGCCAGCTACACCAGCACCCACGCCGCCGACTACGCCATGAAAGACGAGAGCGGCAACGTGCAGACCGTCACGACGCCGCCCGGCGCCACCTTCGCCATCATGGACCCCGCCACCAGCTTCTGGCAGACCTTCGTGCGTGACTGGGTGCTGGACCTGCAGACGAAGTACGACGTGGATGGCGTCTACCTGGACGTGTGGAGCGGAGGCGGCGCTGGCTTCGACTACGACCCCTCACATGGTCACCCCACAGGCGGCGGCAACTACATCGCCCAGGGCATGCGCACTCAGGGCCAGATGATCCGGCAGGCCGCCCGCGCCAACGATCCCGGCTTCATTATGATGAGCGAGCACCCTGGTGAGATGGTCATCGACGAACTGGAGATCGAAAACGTTGAGTACGTTGGCCCGCTCAACCCGGCTCAGTGGTGGACGATCCCCCTCTTCAACACCGTGTATCACGACTACATCACAATGTCCACGTTTGTGAACACCAGCGCCGGCCTGCCCGACGATCCGGAGACCGAGACGGCGCTGGCCTACGCCTGGGCAGTCCGTTACACCCAGGGCAACCTGCTGGCCGTGAACGGCGACGGTGCGGCCGTGTTGCAGGATCCGGTGGAGAGCACACCCAACTACGGGTCCTATCTCTTCCTTCGGGAGTTGGTACAGAGCTACGCCTATGCCCGTCCCTACCTGCGTTATGGCGAGCGGCTGCGCGACCTGCCCGTCGAGGTTGGGACCCTCCCGCCACCGAGCGCCAACGGCGTGCCTTTCACTATCGTGCCCTACGGCCCTGATCAGCCGGCGATCATGTCATCGGTCTGGCGCTCTGTCACCGACCCTTCGACAGGCCCTTCGACGGGCTCAGGGGGGACCTCAGGGTACCGCGACAGCGTGGGGCTGGTCTTAACCAACTGGATCACCACCACCCAGGCCATCAGCTACACGTTCGACCCCGGCGAGTACGGGCTGCCGGCAACTGCTCTGGGCCTGTACCGGCTGGACGAGGCCGGCCCGCACCTGATCACCAGCTTCACTGGCCCTCTTACGCGCAGTGAGACGCTACCACGCCGCAGCGTGGTGCTGCTGATGGTGGCCCCCTGTCCTCACCCGTACGACCTCTCGGGGAACGGCGTTGTGGATGCCGAGGACATCGCCATCGTCGCCGCCAACTGGGGCCTGCCTAATCCCGACCCCCGTGCTGATCTGAACGGCGACGGCCACGTGGACGTGAAAGACGTGATGCGGGCCAGCGCTGCCTGGGGAGCCGTCTGCCCGATCACGCCGCCCAGCGTTGACGTCCAGATCGTCGGACCCGAGGAAGTCGTCTTCGACTGGACCACGGACCGTTGTGAGGACACCGACATCCCGGATGTGCCGGCCCGCGCCTTCCGAGATGCCCAGGGACAGGTACAGTTGATCGCTTCGCATTATGTCAATCGTCGTATGGTCGGTCCTGACCTGGACCAACTCACCCACGACTGTGGCGTGATCATGTCATCGCACTTCAACTCGGACCCTGCCCAGTTCGACGATCACGAGTGGATCGACTCTGTCTACACCCCGGATGGCGCGACCGTCTTCGCCCTTATTCACAACGAGTACCAGGGGCACACGCACCCCGGCCAATGTCCCTCCGGCCAGTACACCAAGTGCTGGTACAATACAGTCACCCTGGCCACATCAACCGATGGGGGAGATACGTACACTCATGCTCAACCGCCCACCCACCTGGTCGCCAGTATCCCCTACGTCTATGTGCCAGACACTGGCCCCGCCGGCATCTTCAGCCCGAGCAATATCATCTACAACGCCGCCGACGGCTACTACTACGCCCTGCTCCACCTGGAGCAATACCAGGCCCAAGAGTGGGGCGCCTGCGTGATGCGCACTACCAACCTGGCCGACCCCACGTCGTGGCGCGCCTGGAACGGCACGGGCTTCAACGTGCGGTTCATCAATCCCTACACTTCGGCTGGGCTCAGTGCGGGCCTGGAGCCAAACGAGCCGCCCGAAAATCACGTCTGCCAGCCCGTCTCTCGCAACGAGATCGCGAAAATGCACGCCAGTCTGACCTTCAACACGCATCTGGATCGCTACCTGTTGGTGGGCACGGCCGGCCTCTTCGACCCCGGCCAGGGCAAGACGGTGTGGGGCGTCTACTACTCCCTCTCGGACGACCTCATCCACTGGACCCCGCGCCAGTTGATCATGGAAGCGCCCATGACCTGGAGTTGGCAGCCGGGCGACCCCGATCCCATCGCCTATCCCGCGGTGCTAGACCCCGACAGTGAGTCGGACAACTTCGAGACCACTGGCAAGCGGATGTATCTTTACTTCACCCGCTTCCACTATGCTGACGGCCACATGACCCTGGATCGGGATCTGGTGCGGGTGCCGATGGAGTTCTCTCAGTAATGCGGGGGCTTCCTGTCCGTGCTCTTTTCCCGTTCGTGAGGAGTTGCCTGATTAGCCTGTCGGTTTGCCGACCTGCCGCGCAGGTAACCGCCACCGCCTACTCCCACAGCCGGCGCGCCAGGTGCGTGATGACTTCCGGTTCGCCCTCGGTGATGATCACCTCTTCCTCGATGCTGCAACCACTCCACCCTCGGATGTAAATGCCCGGTTCGATGCACAACACCATCCCTGGCTGCAACACGACGTCGCTGTCCGGCACCAGCAGCGGCGCTTCGACCGTCTCCAGGCCGATGCCGTGGCCCATGAAGCGAGACATGGATTGTCCGTAGCCGGCCACCTCCATCACCCGCAGGCCGGCCCGCACCATTTCCCCGACGGTCACGCCCGGACGCGCACGATCCAGGACAACCGCCAGCGCATGGAGCACCGCCTCGCACATCGCCCGCTGCTCGGGCAGCGTATCAAACCCGACGATGGTCGTCCGCAGCACGTCGAAGCCGTAGCCCTGCACCGCGCCGATGATGTCGAGTGTGACCAGGTCCCCCTTCTCCATGGCGCGGTCCGACGCCTGGGGCCAGCGCGAGCCCCAAGCCGACCACAGCCCTGAGTGCACCCGCAGGTAGCGCACAAAATCGGCGCCGGCGCGCATGGCCGCCGCCGTGCCGGCAGCGTTCACATCCGCCTCGCGCACTCCGAAGCCGACCGCGTCCAGGGCCGCCCGCAGCCCCTCCGAGGCCACACCCGCCGCCTGGCGCAGCAGTTGCTGTTCGGTCGGGCTCTTGATCATTCGTTGGTTCTCGACGATGTCGCCGGCCGGCGCCCACTGCACATCGGGCAACCGTTCGGCCAGTGACCGGTACATCGACAGGGGAAGGATGTCGTCGCTCACCAGGCCGATGACGCCGCCGGCCAGGCCCCTCTCGCGAATGACGTCGGCCACCGCCCGGGGGAGGTTGGTATCCAGCCGCACGTCCTCCACCGCGACCAGGTCTTCGCGGTAGGCCCGCCCATCGACGATGAGGGTCGGCTCGCCGGTGGCCGGCAGGACCAGGAATCCGTGCCCCATGCCCTGCCAGTCACCCAGGTCGGCGGTGGTGGGGAAAGGGGGGAAGTGGTTGGTCAGATAGGCCAGGTTGCCGGGCCGGTCGTAGAAGGAACGCCCGACCACGAGCAGGCCGGCCAGCTCACGCGCGCCGGCGGCTGCTTGGCTGCGAGCCAGTCGTTCTTCAAACTCGGTCCGTGAGATGCCAGGCGCGTTCACATTGCGTTGCGTCTCGTTCCTGATCATGCCCTCCGCCTCAATCCACCAGTGGGTGCCAGCCGGCAGCAACCCACTCACGCCTGACCATGACAGCAATGAGGTTGTTCAACTGCAATGCCACAACTGTCGCCCGACCGCACATGGTACGCCCAGTGATTCGCGTCCCGTCCTCGCTCCACCTGAAATGCCTCGACCAGCGCTGACGACGGGGGTTGAACAGTCTTACACGCCGGCCAGTCACTGGATCGCGTCCGAATGTCTGAGTTCCTTTGAAGCTATTGCACATCCGGCAGGCGAGCCAGAGGTTCTCTTCGTCATCCGTGCCGCCACGCGCCTGCGGGACAATGTGGTCGATCTCCAACAGTCCAAGGACGTACTTCTGCTGGCTCTGACAATACCCACAACGGTCGCCGGCCTGAGCACGAATGCGCGCTCGGAGTTCATCTGAAATGCGACGGGAGCTCACGCCTCCAAAGGCTCCTGCAAGCCACGGCGCACGGCCTCATGCAAGGCCTGGGCCTTTCGCAGTAACCCCTCCTGATAGACTTGCATCAAAGCCAACAACTCAGATCGCTCTGTTGCGGTGAGCTTGCCAGCCTGCTGCCTGTCTAACAACACGCTGAGTCGACGATCCTGAGATGGCTCCATCTGGAGTTCGGTAAGAGTCAAAACTTCTTCGTCCGAAAGCTTCGATACCGGCCTGACGGCCTCTGAATCCGCGCTGAGCGAAGAGAATGACAGAGTAATAGTGTCTGCCAAAACGTCGGCCACATCGCGGCTGGTCAGCGTTGCCAGGCGTCTGGCCCGACGATAGACCTCGTCCGGCAAAGTGACCATTACTCGCGTGCTCATGACAAATCCTCCTTGTATTTCGCCTCTACCAACGCCTGTATTGAGTGGTCGAAATGATACCACAAACGGGTTTCTCATACCACCACAACATGCACCTCACCCGGCCCGTGGACGCCAATGCTGAGCGTCTGCTCGATGTCGCCGGTGCGGCTGGGGCCGGTGATGAGAGTCATGGCGCTGGGGAGGCCATCACGCCACGCGTCGGAGCGCAACCGGTCGATCAAGACCGACAGATTCGGGATGAGCTGGTCGCTGCGCACGAGGGCCACGTGAATCGGCGGCAGCAGCGACGCCATGCGCGGCGCGCCGGACCGGGCCAGGAGCACCAGCGTGCCGGTGTCGGCCACGGCGAAGTCAGCGCCGGTCACGCCGAGGTCGGCATCGATGCAGGCATGGCGGAAGGCCTGGCCGGCGGCGTGGCCCACGGATTCGCCGGCCGGCGGCATGGTCACAGCTAGGCCGGCATCCGTCAGGGCCGTCGCCAGGCCCTCCACCGGCACATCCCGCGTGACCACGGCCCGCTCCAGACCCCGTTCGGCCACAAAACCGACCAGCCACTCCCGCGCCGCCTCGGCGTCCGATGCGCGGACCACGTGGCCGCCCACGTCCTCCACCATGCGGGTGAAGTGGTCGATCAGGTCGGGGGCCGGCAGGTCTTCGTCAAGCACGGATTTAGGCACGTCGGGGTCGGGGTCGTTGAGGGGGTAGTGGAATGGGTGTTGCCGGCGTTCTCGAACTCGGCTAAGAAAGGTTTCGCGGTCAGTCACGACGTTGTCATCTCCTTAATCAAGCACAGGCGTTGAAATCCCCCCTCTAGCTCCCCCCAGAGGGGGGAGGATAGCCCGTTCTTCCCCCTGGGGGAAGTTAGAGGGGGGAACGCGAATATCTTCGATCACACATCCCGTTCCACGTCATCCCACCGCCGGCTGAAACTCCGATCCGCCAGCGCCGGCCAATCCCGATACCGGGTCCAGGCCGACAGCGGAGGCGGCGCAGAGGTGACCCGGCCATTGCGGGTGAAGGGGCGTTGGAGCAGCCGGCCCACTCGAACCGCCAGATCGAACAGGAACCGCCGGCGAACCAGCCGGCCAAACCACCGGAAAGCCAGCCGTTCTCCCCGCCCGATCATCCCTCGCTCCACCTGGTCTTGGCGCAACTCGATCAGCATGCGCGGCAGATCGATTCTAACTGGGCACGCGTCCAGACAGGCCCCGCACAGGCTCGATGCCCACGGCAGCTCCGACGGCTGGTCCAGACCCTGGAAAAGCGGCGTGATCACTGCGCCGATGGGTCCGGGGTAGACGCTGCCATAAACGTGACCGCCGACCTCGGTGTAGACGGGGCAGACGTTCAGGCACGCCCCGCAGCGGATGCAGGCCAGCGATTCCCGATACTTCGAGCCGAGAATCTCGGTCCGGCTGTTGTCCATGATAACCAGGTGAAACTCTTGAGGACCATCGGCGTCGCCGGCCCGCCGGGGACCGGTGACAGCCGTCACGTAGGAGGACAGTCGCTGACCGGTCGCGCTGCGTACGAGCAGCGGCAGCAGGACAGCCCAATCGTCCCACGTGGGGATCACCTTCTCCATGCCCATGATGGCCACGTGGACCGGCGGCAGGCTGGTGACGAAGCGCCCGTTGCCCTCGTTGGTTACGATGACGATGGTGCCCGTCTCGGCGATGGCGAAGTTGACGCCCGATATGCCGATGCCGGCGCGGATGAATCGCTCGCGCAGCGCCCGTCGCGCCACGGCCGTCAACGCCGGAATCTCGGCCGGCAGGTTCTCCTGGCCGGTGGCTTTCTCGAACAGCTCAATGACGTCCTGGATGGTCTTGTGGACCGCCGGTGCGATGATGTGCGAGGGGCGCTCGCCGGCCAACTGCACGATCCACTCCCCCAGGTCAGTCTCGACCACGGTGATGCCCTCGGCTTCCAGAACGTGGTTCAGCTCGATCTCCTCGGAGGTCATGGACTTGGACTTCACCGCCAGCTCGACGTCGTGCTGGCGAGCGATCCGCGCCACGATCTGGCAGGCTTCGTCGCCGTCCAGCGCCCAGTGGACGTGGCCGCCAGCCTGCTCCACCTGGTTCGCCAGATTCGAGAGATGTTGGTCCAGGTTTTCCAGAATCGACAGCCGAATAGCCCGACCCTGGTCACGCAGGCCCTCGGGGTCGGGGAGCTCGCCCATCTTGGCAACACGCCCGCTGTCGAAGCGCACCGTGGCGCTGGACAGAGCCTTGCGGAACGGGATGTCGCGAACGGCAGTCCTGGCTCGTTCTTTGAAGGTGCCGGCGATCATGATCCCACCTCCCCCGCCAGAATCTGAGCCAGGTGACAGGTCTTGATGGACAGATCGGTGCGCCGCACGGCGCCGGCCATCTGCATGAGACAGCCCATGTCGCACGCCACTAGAGTGTCGGCCTGGGTATCCCGAATGTTGGCGATCTTGTCTTCCACCATGGCACCGGAGACGTCGGCCATCTTCACGGCGAAGGTGCCGCCAAAGCCGCAGCAGCGGTCGGCGTCTTTCATTTCGACGTATTCGAGGCCGTCCACGGCCTGGAGCAGCCGGCGCGGTGCCTCGGTGACACCCAACCCTCGGGTGAGATGACACGATGCGTGATACGTAACCCGCCCCTCGTACCGGGCGCCGACGTCTTCCACCCCCAGGACATCGACAAGAAACGACGAAAGCTCGTAAACGCGATCGGCCAGGGCGACGGCGCGGGCTCGCATCTTGAGGTTATCCTCGAACAGATGGGGATATTCCTGCTTCACCATCATGGCGCATGAACCCGAGGGGGTCACGATGTAGCCGTCCGTCTTCTCGAAGACGTTGAGGAAATGGCGCGCCGCTGACCGGGCCTCGTCCCAATAGCCGCTGTTGAAGGCCGGCTGGCCGCAGCAGGTCTGCCCTCGGGGAAAAGAGACCTCCACTCCCTGGCTGCGCAGCACATTGACCGCCGCCTCGCCGACTTCGGGGAAGAAGAGATCGATGAGGCAGGTTATGAAGAGGGATGCTTTCACGAAGTGAACTCCTTTCGCTGTTGCGTATAGGGATTGGAGATTGGTTGGACAAGATAGCAACGTCTTCCAACCCTCCAATCTCTCTAATCTCCAATCTCTAATCCCACAGTGTTGGGCCACGGTGTTGGGCGAGATCTCCGACCGATGCCCTCTTGCGGCGGCGGTCAGGAGACCTTGCCGAACAGAGGACCGTGCAACCATCCAGCCACCTAGCTATCCAGCCATCCAGCCAAGACCTTGCCGAACGGAGGGTTTTCTACTTGAAGAGATCGCCGACTCGAAGGGCGAAGCCAGGTACTAGAGATTGGAGATTGGAGATTGGAGATTGCAGATAGCAGATTGGAAGACGTTCCCATCTTCCCCTTGCAATATCCAATACCCAATCTCTAATCTCCAATCTCCAATAACTCCACGATGGCCGGCGCGACATCGGTGATCTTCGCAATGCGGCCGGCGGCCCACGCAGGCACCCCATTGCTCCCAACGGCCATCAGGAATGCTGGATTCAAGGTGTGGTCGGTTGTGCTCCAATCCTCGACGTTGCCATGATCGCTAGTTACGAGCACGACGGTCTCATCATCAATATTCTCAATGACGGCGCCCAGGAACTGATCCACCTGTTCCAACACCTCCAGAATCCGGGCTCGCACACCCCGGTGGCCGGCCATGTCGGTGTGATAGTACTCGAAGAGCGTGAAATCGTGGCCCGCTGCCAGCTTCGCCAGCCGGCGGCCGGCCTCCTCCACGCTGATGACCGGCATGTCGGTGTAACCCAGGTGATCGCGCCAGCCTTGGTTGGTGAGAAATGGCGAGAGGGCCTGTCCAGCGCGTAGATCTCCGGGGCCGCGCAGTCGCATGCCGGCCATCTGTGCAGCACGGGCGATGGCCGAGGCACGCCCCGTGCCGCGAGCCATTCGCTCGTGGTAGCGGTCGGGGTAGGCGTTGGCGAAGACGACACGGCGGCCGGCCTCGGTCAAGCGCCGGAAGAGACTGTGCTCCTGGAGCAATACTCGCGTCGATTCATCGGGATACGGGCCGTGATGTTTGCCACTGTTCCTGGGAGCATTGACGCCGGTCAGCAAGGCCGTCTGGCCAGTGCCGCTCTGCGGGAGACCGGAGACACCCAGGGTGGCATCAGCCGGCACCAGAGCGGCGAGCCCACTGACGACCGGGCCACTTCCAAGAACGGGTGGCCCTCCGTCAAGCAGCCTGTGCAAAGTTGGCATTGCAGCGTGCATGAAAGGATTGGAGCGCGTATCAGCCGGCCCGATGCCAACTCCGTCGAGGAAGATCAAGAGAACACCCATATCATCCTTCCACTACAGATCAGAGTAGCAGGTTGAGGTTGATGGCACTCGCCGAGTGCCAGTGTCATATCGCTCAGGTCCACATACGTATATAGGCCTGGAGCTCCTCGTCAGACATTCCCTCTGTGACAGAAGGATGCAGGCAGGCCACGTCCATCTCGATAACGAATCGCTGCCACAGTTCAGCGACCCGGTCTTGCCAGAAGCGCCGGCCTATCGCTTCGAGATCGAGCTTAGCAGTTCCACTATGTGTCGTCACTCGTCAAGCACCTCCAATACGGCTATGTCCAAACCGAGACAGTCACCCGGTTGGTGATTTGACCGATTGCCATCTGTTATTCATGTTCGCAATGTTAACTGAAAAGCGGACGCCAGTCAACATCTCGGTTCTTCTACAAGTTCGCCTTTTTACGAAACTATGGTATAATGAGGCTCCAACGCAACAGCAGCGCTGCTCATCGTCTGCGACTGAAAGGAGAGTATATGGCGACCCCGGTCGTCCGTGAGCACATGACGCCCAATCCCATCACCGTCGATGCGACTACGTCGGTGGCCAAGGCGCAGCGGATCATGCAAGAAAAAGGTGTCCGCCACTTACCTGTGCTTCGCGAGGACGTTCTGGTCGGCATGGTCACACTGACCGACATTCTGGAGGCTGCATCGCAAGACACGAATAGACCAAACTTCTTCGAACCCAGCTACTTGCTTGCAGCTCTGCCCGTGGAAGAGCTGATGACCCCCGAGCCCGTGACCATTGCTCCCGAAGATACTGTACTCGAAGCAGCCGACCTGATGTTTCAGCACGACATTGGAAGCCTACCGGTCGTGTGGGACCAAAATGTGATCGGCATCATCACGACTACGGATATCTTCTACCTTGTAGTTAGAATGTTGGCCGAACGAGAGCGAAAGTAACAAGGTTGCACTACACTCCCACTTTCACCCCGACAACTGAACCGTTGTTGGTTGCGGCGTTGAAAGATGCGGCAGCGATCTGCCGGCCCGCACCAACTCCAGGCCATTCACAGCCACCCGATGAACACGTTTGATCTTAGCGAACTGGAGCTAGCAGCCGAAAGAATACTGCGGCTGGATCAACTGGCACAGTCGGAGATCGAACGGCTGGCCGACCTTTGGAGCAAGCGAATAGCTCCCGACCAGATCGAAGAGGAGATGCTCGATGTGTGTGACTTCAAAGGCACGCCGACAGGCATCAGTGCTCCTCGCTGGTTGTGCCACCTTCTTGGATTGCGCCACAGGGCCACTCACATCATCCTACGAAGTCCCCAGAACCTCTTAGTGCTGCAGGTACGAAGCCGGCACAAAAAGGATTGGCCAAACCAAATCGACACGTCAGTGGGAGGACACGTGCGGGCCGGCCAGAGCTTCCTCGAAGCCGGCCTCGCAGAGATGGAGCAAGAGTTGGGACTGCCGGCCAATCACCAGGCTACTTGGCTCGCAGGCGGCAAACTTACCAAAGTCGGCGTCCCCTACGAACGCGCCGACTACCATCCAGGCACTCCGCCCTTTCGGAATAAGCAGATCAACCAGATCTATGCCGGCCTACTGACACCAGACGGGCTTGCGCGAATCCGCTTTCAAGATGGCGAGGTGGATACGCTGTACCTGTGTACGGACGCGGAAGCCGAGCAGTTGCTGGCTGCTGGCACCCGAATCGCCCCTGGGCTGGCCCAATCCCTGCCGCGATACCTGGCCTGGCACAATCAGTTTATCGAGCGTTAAATTTCCGCACCAGCCAACGGGCAATCTTACACGTGTGTTCCCACCCACCAGCCTAATATCGCGCCGTAGGTAATGTGGCTCGCGGCGAATAACACCGGATTCGCGTTATTCACGAGCAACGGATCAACTACCGGCAAAACAATGAACAGTGCTAAAAACCATATTGCTAGCGCGTAAACAACACCGTACAGGGCTAACGTCACGTCTGGCAGGCTGACCACAAGCAGGCCGAACAGCCCTCCCAGGCCGGCGGACACCACCATGTGGATCACAAGCCCACTCACAATTGGCGTCAGATCAAAAGCGCCCACGCTGTTGATGGCGCGCAGCCCCAGCACAAAACCGCCGATTAGCTTCACCGGCATCCACAGACCAGGCCCTTGCAGGAGACTAACCGACATTGAGAACACCGCCATCACCACTCCCCCGAGCATACCACCCACGGCGCCTCGGAGGAACCGATTGCGCCAACCAGACAAGACCATCCTCGTAGCCAGGCTACAGCATGCCGTTTCCCTGGTAACGCCCCATGGCTATAGAGGCGTTCTGTCCGCCGAGTCCAAAAGAGTTAGATATAGCGATGTTGATCCGTGCCTCTCTCGGCTCCAGCGGAACGTAGTCCAGGTCGCATTCGGGGTCGGGTGTTTCCAGGTTGATGGTGGGATGAACGATACCCGTCTGGAGGGTCTTGATGGTCGCGATAGCCTCGACTGCGCCGGCTGCTCCCCAGAGATGTCCTATCATGGACTTGCTGGAGTTCACAACGATATTGTAGGCGTGATCGCCCAACGCCTGCTTGATGGCCAAGGTCTCAGCCACATCCCCCAGTGGGGTTCCGGTTCCATGCGCGTTGACGTAGTCCACACTGGACGGGTCGACGCCGGCGCTCTTGAGTGCCGCCCGCATCGCGCGCGCAGCGCCCCCGGCCTGCGGGTCAGGAGCGATCAAGTGATAGGCATCGTTGGACGCCCCATAGCCCAGGATTTCAGCATAGATCCGGGCGTCGCGCCTTAACGCATGGCTGAGACTCTCCAAAATCAAAATCCCACACCCTTCGCCGCCGACGAAACCGTCTCGGTCTGCGTCGAAGGGCCGGCTGGCCTTGTCCGGTTCATCATTCCGTGTGGAATACGCCCGCCCGACGGCAAAGGCCGCCAGGCCAAGCTCACTCAGAGCTGCTTCGGTCCCTCCGGTGATCATCAGGTTCGCGTCACCGCGACGGATGACCTCGGCTGCTTCTCCGATAGCTTGTGTGCCGGCAGCACACGCTGTTGTGCAGGTATTATTGTAGCCTACGAACCCAAAACGCTTTGCCAGGTGATATGACGCCATGTTAGGTGGTATCATGACAATCAGGAAGGGTGAAAGGCGCATACCGCCTCGTTCAATCAACGTGCGAACGCCGGCCTGGGTCTCTCCGAGACCGCCTATCGCACACCCCAGCAACACCCCCGCGTCATCCCGCTGCCGCCCATCGGTCGACAGGTTGGCATCTTCCAGGGCCATACTGGCGGCTGCAACAGCAAACTGGCTGAAGCGTGCCATGCGACGCGCTTCTTTGCGATCTATGAAATCTTGCGCGTCAAAATCATAGATGAGCCCTGCAATCTGGGTAGGATATTCGCTGGCATCGAACCGGGTGATCCGAGATACGCCCGAATGCCCCGCGACCAATCCATCCCAATATTGATCAACGGACAGACCCAAAGAGGTTGTCGCGCCGACGCCCGTGACGACAACTCGCTTCTCAGGAGGCCGGCCGGCCACCAACGCGTTCCCGCACCGCATACAGAACCGAGCCGCATGGGGGTTCTCCATGCCACATTCAACACAAATCCGCATCTCCGTCATGATTGACATTCCCCTCCTTATTGCAGACCAACTGGCTACTCTGTGACCGCCAACTGATAGGTCAGAAGAATCTCCGGAATATAGTTGTAGACCTGAATCAGGTAGGTTGTAGGCTCGGCCGGGGCGAGCTTCACCCACCGCATATTCTTGGCGACGCCGTCTGACTTACCCTGGGCTGCCAACCAATGACCCAGGTAGGCGTTGAATCCGACACCGGGCGCGATTATCCAGTGATCCGGCTGGTAGACCATCTTGATCCAGATCGGTTTGCCGCCCGGATGATAGAACTGATAATAATCGAAGCTCCCGTGACGGAGTCCCGGCACACTCCCTTCGGCCAGGTCTACCAGAAGGCCAGGTTGCTGCGCTGTACCACCCGTTGCCGGCGACCCCACTTCCGCGTCTGCAAGGCCCTCCGGCACCAATGAGTAGCTCATCACGAAGCCCTGATAATAGTTGTGCACCTGAATCAGGTACCTGGTTGGGAAGTCGGTTGTCAGTGTGAAAGCCAGCTCAACTGCATGGGGATCAACTTTCATCCCCCGGCCCACCCGTCTCCCCTTCTCATCATACAGGTTGAAACCGATGCCTTGCTCCCTGTTTATGTGCCAGGGGGCAAAGTCCATCCTCAGCTTGACAGCTCGGCCGGCGCCCGGATGTTCGAGAACATAGTAGTCAAAAGCGCCGCCGCTGTTACCGACAATGGTGCCGCCGCGAGCCTGATCGAGGGCTGGAGGGGCGCCGGCCTGGGCAACCGCAGTCGGCAGCATCAACAGGAGCATAACACTGAAGGCTACCACGCCCCGTGCAACAAGCCTCATCGGATTCCCCCTTTTCATTTGTGCGTTTCTCTCCTCAAGCGGGCCTTGCGCCCGCCAGGGCACCCGTAATAGGTGCCCATACAATCTAATACGTCCTATCGGTATGCGACCTGGCCTAGGTACAGGGCAACAATCTCGCTACACGCGGTACGTCTGACCCTCTTCTGCTAACATCACTCGGTCTCCAAACGTACGCTCCGCCCCGGCGCGCCGGCGCTCATCATCAGCCCCGCGCAGGAAGTGCGTGAGCATGAGTCGCTTTACGTTCGCTCGCCTGGCAATAGCGCCGGCCTCGCTCGCCGCCATGTGGCCTCGTTCTTCCGGTAATTCCTCGGGCGTCAGAAATACCGCCTCACACACAAACAGGTCGCCATCTCGTGCAAGGTCCTCCACAGCCTCGCACGGACCCGTATCCGCAGAGTATATCAACACGCGACCCGCCGATTCGATGCGCATGGCATAGCTAGGAACATGGTGCTTCACCCGCTTGAAGCGCACGACTGCATCGCCTACCTGCACCGCGTCATCGGCCGGATAGACCTCTAGACGAAATACCTCGGCAAACACGTCCAGGCCGGCGTCCGAGAAGATCGCCGTTAGAAGCCCTAGACGCGCCGGATCATCGGGGGGCACATACAGCGCTGGACGATGCTCATCCACACTACCAGGGCCGTACCGCAGGCCGTGGTGATAAGGTACGAGATCGAAGCAATGATCGGGGTGTAGGTGTGAGATGAAAATGGCGTCAATATCTCCTAGCTCCAGATGTTGACGCAGTTTCCCCACAACCCCAGGCCCACAATCCAACAAGAGCCGGCTCTCTCGCGTCTCAACGAGATAACCGGAACAGGCACCGCCAGGATTCTGTACCCATGGACTCGCGCCCAAAACGGTTAATCGCATCACTGTTCACTGGCCATTACCAGCATTAGCTGGCCAACCATACCAGTTCCAACGATCCGGGGGCCAAATGGAGACCAACACACGTCCAACAATCAAGTCCCTGGGCACACTGCCCCAGACACGAGAATCACCGCTGTGATCGCGATTGTCGCCCAACATGAAGTAGTAGCCCGGTGGTATCAGGGTTGGTGGATAGGGGCGCTTGCCCACGGAGGGATGGTAATGTTCCTCGAGCAACCCAGCATTGATGTAAACGCGACCGCCTCGCAACTCGATTGTCTCGCCCGGTAGTCCCACAACCCGCTTGATGAGTTTCTCCGACGTCCCACGTGGCGAGTCGATAACAACGATGTCGCCCCGCGCCGGCTCACCGATTCGGTACGCCAGCTTGTTGACCAGCAGCCGTTGACCACCCACCAGGTTGGGTTCCATGCTTTGGCCCTCGACAACCGTGTTCTGTATGGTTGCCTGCAACAGTACGAAGAGAATCAGGGCCATTATTCCCGCCTCAAGGATGTCGCGCAAGAGTCGCCGCAGATGCGTGTACCACGACGTCGCGGGAGTTTCTTCTTCAGCATCCGCAGATGTTATTTCCAGTTCAAAGTTCTCGTCATCCACAATCAGCTTAACCTCCGGTAGCGTCTCGAACTGCCCTGATATTTTCTTCCGGTGTCGTGATCGGCGTGACGCAACCCGCACCGAGGATGAATCGCCGGCCGCCGGTCTGATTAATTGCATCTACTGCCTGGGATCGCACCTCCTCAGGCCGGCCACCCGTCAGCACAGCTTCTGTGAGCCCTCCAACGACGGCGCCGTCAAACTTCGACAGCGCTTCCACGATCGGTGGGCCGGCAATGCGGGTGTGCCAGTTGACAGCATCAACCGGATAGGACTGCACAGGCATGTCGAAGTAAATATCGTCGCCATGAATGTGCAGCAAAAGAAAATCTGTATGGTCTCGCAGTGCATCCAGCACCTGCTGATCGTACGGGATGCCCCACTCCTGGAACTGATCCTCACCAACAAGCCCTGGTTGCGCCATCTGAGTGGCGAAGAAAAGACTGTCAGCGCCGGCCTCCAGCGATGCCAGGCCAAACTCGGTTGTCACCTCAGCGATGATGTCCATGGCATGCCGAAGGTCTGTGGGATAGTCGGCCATAGCAGTCGCTAGAAAATCCCCCATGAGACCGTAGGCAACGTTGAAGGGGCTGAAGATCGTCTCAAGAATAGGCACATCCCCGTCGAGCTCGCTGCGCAGCTCGCGTAGCGCCTGGAGTTCGCGACCGTAGACTCCCTGAGAGACGTCCAACAGCTCCAGGCTCCGCAAGGCCGGCCGGCTCTGTACCGGTCGGGACAACACGGTCCGAGTGCCGTGAACATTGCCAGGCGGCCGGTATTCGAAAGCGCCTCCCCAGTCGTCGAAATAGTATCCACTGGCCGGCGTAACCTTGACAAAGTCCCAATCCCACTGATTCTGCCAGTCTGCCAGCGCCCGAGCAAGTCCCCGTGCCGTCTGGTCCTGCTCAGGGTAGTGCTGCCAAAGAGCCACTGGTGGACGATCAACCTCCTCGCCCTTCAGGGCCGCAAGTACGCGCTCACGCTTTTTCACACAAACCTCCGGTCTTGAATCATCCATCCTATCTTGCTTGCACAACACATGAATTCTATCAGAAACCGGTGGATTTGACAAAGAGCCGCACTCATTCATATACAATGTTGCCGGAGTGAGCGGTGTCAACGGCGGTGGGGTAGACGAAACTGCGCCGCTCTCTCCACTCTTATAGACGATGGAGTTTCGTATCCACACTTCGGAGTTGGACAACATAGCGACACTGGTGGTATAATAAGCACAAATAGAATACTCAAAGCATGAAGTTGCCTGCCGGGGAAAGCCACAGCAAAAATACCGACACGTACCACGGGGATAACGAACTCAGTTGGGGTGACAGTGAATCTATCGGCTCGCGGTCATGTACCACCTATCGCAAAGGCCGTGACGGAACACCCTCTGATCTCAGGTCTAAATGTCGAGATGATGCTACACCGGCCATGAACTGATCGCTGGTGATTGTACCGTTGCCACGTCGCCGGCCTTTCAAGGCGAAACTAAAGATCTAGCCGACAAGTAGTAACGACCTCAGTCGTGCTCGAAGCATGTGAAGCCGATACTACGAACCTTCTTCGGAGAGGATCTGAACACAGCTTAGTGATCATCTCGATCTTTTGCAGCGATTTCTAGAAGTCTTGCCCTCAATCTTGTATAGATTGAAGGCCCAATGCTACCAGTTACGTGCCGAGTGGGACGCCCTGTGCTTGCATCGAGAACAGAAACGATATTCTAGTACACGCCGCCGATATACGTTGTCTTGCTCGCAGGTGTCGCAGAAGCCCCCCACCCTATCGGTGTGCTTCAAGCGACTTCCCGGCAACTTTGCATCACCAGCTTCATGCACGGAATCCAGCGCGACTTTTGGGATACGAGACATCCGACTCTGTGATCATCGGCCTCGTTTTCCATAAGCAGGATTTACTCGCTGCCTGATTGCTAAAAGACGGGCAGCCCAAGGAGGCATGGAGTAATGAAAGATCGAGACTATGATAAGTCAGTTGATGTGGCGGTGTTTGTAGACTTCGAAAACATCTACATCTCTGTACGGAACAAGTATGACGTCAACCCCAATTTTGAGTCCATCATGGACAAATGCCTGGAGTATGGCCGTGTAACCATCGCCCGGGCTTACGCCGACTGGTACCGCTATCCACGAATAACCAACGCGCTATACGCCAACAGTATTGAGCCGATCTACGTTCCCACATACTACTACGACAGGGACCAGGGTCGAACTGGCAAAGCGATTAAGAACAGCGTCGACATCCACCTCTGCATCGACGCCATGAGAACGCTATACACGCATCCCACCATCACGACGTACATCCTGATCACGGGCGATAGAGACTTCATTCCCCTGATCAATGCCGTCCGGCAACACGGCAAGCAGGTCGTGGTCATCGGCGTCGCGGAGGCCGCATCCTCTCACCTGGCACAAAGCGCTGATGAGTTCATGTTCTATCGGCAAGTACTGGACAATGGCGAAAAGCCAACCCAGGCAACCAAGGATCCATACGCCGCCCTGGTTGAAGCTATCAACATGGCGCGTCAGCGTAACAACGTATGTACCCTCGCAACGCTTAAGCTCTTGATGGTAGAGGTCATGGGTTCCTTCGATCATTCGAAGTACCGAGACCATCAGGGAAAGCCGTTCAGTAAGTTCAAGGACTTCGTAAAGGAGGCCGAGCGACGAGGCTTGGTGCAGATCTTCACCAGCGGCACGGTCAATGAAGTCTTCTTTCCCGAGGAAGACCCGTACGAACTCAGCCAGTTCGCACCCGAACCACCGCCATCCGTGGAAGAGCCTGTACCAGCACCTGAGGACGGCCTGGGGCCGCGCGAATGGCGCGCCTTCGAGGAAGCCGTCGCCGACCTTGACGAGCCGGCCTTGTTCATCCAGATTTACGACTCACTACGCAGCTTCCGCAACAGAGACCGGATTGATCTGTCCAACCGACAGATTAAGAAAATGATTAAACAAGCGATCAACTCCGGCATGCTCGAACGACAGACGAAGGGAAGCCACGCATACTACGCGATCAATCGCAGCCATCCGAATTGGAAAGCATGGACTAATTGAGCGCGTGAGCCATGGTGCAGGTGAGTGGAGATGAGTCGCTCCGGAAACCGCCTGCTTTCGAATATGAGACCAGGAGACATTAGATAGCCCTCGCCAAAATAATCCTCAACCCGATCGCGGGACGCGGCTTGGCAGCACGGCTAGAACCCACAGTCGTCGAGACGTTGCGGCGCTACGATGTCGAGTTCGACGCGGTTGCTACCACAGATCGCGGCGATGGTGTTCGGCTAGCTAGGGACGCGGTGGAGACCGGCTACCACTCGATCATCGCTGTGGGAGGCGACGGCATCGTACACGAGGTCGTCAACGGGATCTTGCACGCCGGCGCCGGTCCCGACGACGTCACCCTGGGAATTTTGCCCGCCGGGTCCGGCAACGATTTTGTCAAGATGCTCGATCTGCCGGGCGAAGACATCGCGACCGCATGTTTGCGAATCGGTCGCGGTCAGACGCGCGTCGTCGATGTGGGGCGGATCAACGAGATGATGTCTGGCGGCCGGCCTGTCTATTCTGAGAGTGCTGGCCGGCCAGGTTATTTCGCCAACATGCTGGGGATCGGCTTCACGGGGCTCGTAGCCATTGAAAGCCAGAAGATTGATTGGCTCACCGGTCTACCCTTGTATCTGGTCGCCCTCATTCGAACACTAGCCCTCACGTACCAGACGCCGCAGATGGAGATGAACCTGGACGGAAACCTGATCAGCCAGCGCACCACCGAAGTCGCCATCGCAAACGGCCGTTGTCAGGGCGGCGGGTTCTGGATGACACCAGATGCCGAAGTCGATGATGGTTGGTTTGATCTGGCCATTGCCCGAGGGCTAAGCCGGGTCGGCATTATGCAACTGATCCCTGATCTCATGCGCGGTACGCACGTCGACAAGGAACCAGTCACCATGGCACGCGCACGACGCGTGACGATCAACAGCGCCCACCCATTGCCAGTCCAGGCCGATGGGGAGATTCTCGCATCACGAGCTACCTACTTAGACCTTGAAATCCTGCCGCAGAAGCTTCGAGTGTTTGCGTAGGAAGTAACTACAGGCATATGAACCCTTGCGAAGGTTTGCGAGCAAATTCTGGGCCGGCAGTGTCCTCACAAGCCGAAAACCGCTCTTTGGCAAGGCCATTCGTAACCTTCGCAAGGGTGGCTGAGTAGTTACCGTAGGAATAGCAATGGGCCTACAGCTCGTGGCACTCGGTCTGATCGCCTACCTGTTGGGCTCGATACCATTCGGTGTTCTGTTTGCACGGCTGTTCGCCAAGACTGACATTCGAACATTGGGTAGCCGGCACACGGGAGCACTGAACACATGGCGAGGCGCCGGCTGGCTGCCGGCTGCCCTCACCCTGTTGGGTGATGTCGGAAAGGGGGCCGTCGCTGTCTGGCTGGCTCAGCAGTACGGTTGGAGCGCCTACGCTGTTGCTGTAGCCGGCGCACTGGTTATCGCCGGCCACTGTTGGCCAGTTTGGCTGCGTTTCCGGGGCGGGATGGGGGCTGCCACGGGCGGGGGCGTTGCGCTGATGACAATGCCACCGATTCTCGTGGTCGCTATCGTGAGTTGGGGGTTGTGGTCGCTCATCCTCCGCCACTCGCCACGTGCCATCAGTATCACGGCCTTGCTATTGCCCGTTGCCACGTGGCTGATGGGGTATCCCCCGGCAACCATGGCTCTGGCACTCGCAGCCAGCGCCATCATCTTTGTGCGTCACATTTCAGAACTGACCAGAGAATACCAGAGCTTCTGGATCGACAGCGGGCGCACGAGCGCGCGTCTGACATGAGCCAAAAAAGTTTCACAGTGCAACAGTATCTAAATGGAATTCACCCCGTTTTGACTGACTAGAACTCACTACCAGCATCTTTCAGTGGGGGGAATCAGACAGGCTGAGCAGCGGAGGAACACTCCTCACCCCTGCACCCCGCGCCCTGGCTCCCCAGCATAGAACAGGAGGCCGCTATGAAAACTCGAATCGTCGTGCTAGCATCACTCATCACCTTGCTCAGCATATCTGGTGTCGTCAATGCATATGAACAGCCGGCAGCCGCCGAGTCGCCAATGACTGGGGCTGCATCTGCGCTGTTGCAGGCGGACGTGACCCCGCCAGACACTGTGCTCACCGTCGGCTCACCGCGCTACAGTTCAAACAACATCCTGTGGGTTTCTGCGCGCACGCTGCATACGCTTACCGGCGTAGACGATGTCGATCCCCCCACGGCCGTGGAGACCCTGGTTCGGTTCTATCGCCTACCGGCCGCCGGTACCCCCGACTTTCAGGTGTATACTAGTCCGTTCAACCTGTCAGGATTTGACGGTCGCTACCAGGTTGATTTCTTCAGCCGCGACACCGCCGGCAATACAGAGCCTGTGAACTCTCAAGTCGAAAACCTGGATACGACGCCTCCATTGACCACATGGACTGTGGGCACCCCGGTGTACTACGATGACTTCGGGCAGCCATGGATCACCAATGAAACGTTGCACACGCTGGAAGCGGAAGACTCCGCCGCCCCAGACGGCTCGCCCGGATCGGGCTTACGAGAAATTCGATACCAGGTCGCCGGCGGGCCGGCCGCACCCTCCTCTACCTTCATCATCTACGAGACGCCCTTCGCCATCGACGGACCCGATGGCGAGTACAACATCGACCTTTTCGCAGTCGATAACGTCGAGAATCAGGGGCAACTCCAGACGGTACAGGCCTTCCTCGACACAACGCCGCCGGCTGTCGATATTGATGGTCCATACGCGAACACTGAAGGTACGGAATTCACATTCGACGCAACAGGCACAATAGACGCCGGCTCCGGTCTGGCCGAGATCGTATGGGACCTGAATGGAGACGCCGTGTTCGACGACGCGACCGGGCCGACCGCCAGCCGAACCTTCGCCGACGACGGTTCATACTTCATCGGGATAAAGGCGACAGACAACCTGGGGAACAACGACATTGTATCCACCTCGGTAGATGTCAGCAATGCCAATCCCGTTGTACTCATCACAGACATTTCTACTACCCAGCCCTATCCGGGTCAGTTGATTAGCCTGGAAGGCTCTTTCTCAGATGCCGGCTGGCTCGACACCCACACCGCTGTCGTTGACTGGGGTGATGGGCAGTCTAGCCAAGCGACAGTCAGTGAATTCAATGAGCCGCCACAGGGGACGGGCACCTGGAGTGCCCAGCATAGCTACTCGACAATGGGGGACTACAACATCACCATCACAGTGACAGATGACGACGGTGGATCTGGAACAGCCTCAACCCAAACACAGGTCGGCCTTTCCCCCCAGATGCCAGGAACGCTCATAGCGACCGACGAGCTCATGTTTTACCGTTTCACAGGCTCGACTCCCGGCACGTGGGGCAGCGCTCAGTGGCAGTGGCGATCCGGCCAGGGCAATCCCAGGTATTGGTGGATCGGGCAGGGGCAAGACTATCTCTTCCTCTTCTTGAAAACCCCAAATGATGCGCCTTCATATGACCCGAATCAACCCACAGCCCCCTGGCTGAACTTTTCGACAATCGCAGTGCCGCAAGAGGATTTCCAGCACTGGTTCTGGTGCGGCATCTACCTTTACGATGAGCACCACCGCACCATCGGCATCGGGTGCGACCCCCAGTGGAGTCCACCGCCTGACGGCGCCGGCTACCTCCACCCATGGATCGTCGAACGCATGCAGGAGGCCGAACCGCATATTGAGAGCATAGTCCAAGCGACATTCCAACCATGACATATTGACAAAATCGTCGCTGTGTGGTACACTCAATATACGAGGCGGGCATGGCTGGTCGTAACTCCCCCCGCGGCCGGTCGTGCCCGCCCCTTATCTTTCGGCCCACCATTTGACAAGATGGGCCTTTCATGCTATACTGTTGCCACAATTAACACCACCAAATACTGTGAACAGGACTAGTAGCCCTCGCAGCGGCGTCCCAGAGAGTCGGCGGGAGGTGTGAGGCCGATACGTACGACGAGGGTAAATGGACCTGGGAGTTGCCGGCTGAACGGGAGAGCATCCCAAGTATGCCTGGCCGGAGTCGCCACCGTTATCAGGGCTGAGGGTATCGGAACCAATCCAGAGATGGATTAGTATCCCGTATCTGCAACGAGTGAGGCTGGCTTCACCAACGCTCTGAGAGCGATCAATCCCGCGTTTCATCGTGGGATTTTTTGTTTCCGCGAGCAGTTGGGGATGGCCGGCCTAAAGAGGGTGGTACCACGGGAAGAACTTGACCTCTCGTCCCTGCAAGGGATGGGAGGTTTTTTGTTTGAAACAGTGGTGTACCAGAGGAGATGTGATAATGATCAATCCAACGTTTGAAGAATTCGAACAATTGTCGCACCAGGGCAACCTGATCCCTGTTTTCCAGGAACTGCCGGCTGACCTGGAAACGCCGGTGTCGGTCTATCTGAAGCTGCGCGGCCGCGGCCCCGCCTTCTTGCTGGAGAGCGTCGAGCGGGGTGAACAGGTCGGTCGATACTCGTTCCTGGCGGCCGACCCACAGCTCCGACTCGCCGGCTACGAGGATCACGTCGTCATCCAAAGCAACGGAGATGTGGATAGGCAGCCCCTGGAACGCGGCCAGGACCCGCTGAGTCCCATCGAAGAGATCTTGAATCAGTATCAGCTTGTAAAGATGCCGGGGCTACCCCGCTTCGTGGGTGGGGCCGTCGGATACATGAGCTACGACCTGGTCCGCTTCTTCGAGCGACTGCCGGCCACAGCCGACGGCGACCCGCAACTGCCCCTATGCCAGTTCCTGTTCACCGACACGCTGGTCATTTTCGACCATGTCAAACACAAGCTGCTGATTCTGGCCCTGGCTCACATTAACGGCAGCCCAAAAGCCGCCTACGACGACGCCGTTAACCGAATCGACAACATCATCACGCACCTGCAACAACCGCTGACGCATCCCGAATCCCGCATCCCGCACCCCGCACCCCGCACCCAACACCCCACATCCCGCATCACGTCAAACATGACCCAGCGCCAGTTCGAGCAAATAGTCTGCCAGGCCAAGGAACACATCGCCGCCGGCGACATCTTCCAGGTGGTCCTGTCGCAACGCTTCGCGCGCCAAACCGACGTCGGCTCCTTTGCCATCTACCGGGCGCTGCGGATGCTGAACCCGTCGCCGTACATGGTTTTCATGCAGCTCGGTGACCTGGACATCATCTCATCGTCGCCGGAGATGTTGGTCCGACTCGATCATGGAATCGCCGAATTGCGGCCCATCGCCGGCACCCGTCCACGCGGCGCAAGTCTGGAAGAGGACGCGGCTCTGGCCGAAGAACTCCTGGCAGACCCCAAGGAACGAGCCGAGCACGTCATGCTGGTCGATCTGGGACGCAACGATTTGGGTCGGGTGTGTGCTTACGGAAGTGTAGAAGTGCCGGAACTGATGACTATTGAGCGCTATTCCCACGTCATGCACATTGTATCCAGCGTGCGAGGCCGGCTGAACGGCGCCCGTAACGCCTTTGACCTGCTGCGCGCTACATTCCCCGCCGGCACGGTATCGGGTGCGCCGAAAGTGCGCGCCATGGAGATCATTGAGGAATTGGAAGGACTGCGTCGTGGCCCGTACGCCGGCGCCATCGGCTACTTCAGCTACGGTGGCAGCATGGACACCTGCATCACGATCCGCACGATTCTGAAGCAGGGCGACATCGCGTACATCCAGGCCGGCGCCGGCATCGTAGCCGACAGCGACCCGGCCCGCGAGCATGAGGAGTGTGTCAACAAGGCAGCGGCGCTCGCAGAAGCGATTACGACCGCTGAACAAGGTTTGTAGTAAGCCACGTTTGTAGTAAGCCACGCAGCGCAGCGGAGTGGCGTCCGACGGCACTCCACTTCGTTCCGTGCCTGACTACGAACAGATTTCGAGGAGGTGTACTATGAGGAAAAGGAAAATCGTGTTTTCCGGCATTCAACCTTCAGGCGGTCTGCATCTGGGAAACTATCTGGGGGCAATCAAGCGCTGGGCCGCCGGCCAGGACCAGTACGACAGCATTTTCTGCGTGGTGGACCTACACGCCATCACCATCCCGCAGGACCCGGGCTCACTGCGTGCCAACATTCGTGAGCTCACGGGTTTGTTGGTGGCGAGCGGCATCGACCCGGAGCGGAGCGTGCTGTTTGTCCAGTCCCACGTCACAGCACACGCTGAACTGGCCTGGATCTTGAACTGCGTGACACCCGTCGGCTGGCTGGAACGCATGACTCAATACAAAGAGAAAGCTGCCAAACAGGAGAGTATCGGCACCGGTCTGCTGGACTACCCGGTGTTGCAGGCGGCCGACATCTTGCTGTACCAGGCCCATCTGGTCCCGGTCGGGGAGGACCAACGCCAGCACGTCGAGCTGACGCGAGACGTAGCCGGCCGCTTCAACCACCTGTACGGCGATACCTTTGTCTTGCCGGAGGCGCTCATCGCCAAGGCCGGCGCCCGGATCATGGGCCTGGATGACCCGACATCGAAGATGAGCAAGAGCACCGAGAAGCGGTACCACGCCATCGGCATCCTGGACGACCCGGATGAGATTCGGGCCACCGTTCGCCGCGCCGTCACCGACTCGGGTCGCGAGATCATATTCAGCGACGATCCAGAAAAGGCCGGCGTCAACAACCTGCTGAGTATCTACCAGTTGCTGTCGGAGCAGAGCGAGCAGGAGATCGAAGACCACTTCGCCGGTAAGGGATACGGCGAGCTGAAGCGCGAGGTGGCCGAGATCGTCGTCGAAACTCTGCGCCCGATCCAGCGCCGCTACCAGGAATTGGTCGAAGATCCAGCCACCATCGACGACATCCTGAAGGCCGGCGCGCAGGAGGCGAGGCGACGCTCAACACCCACATTGCAACTGGTGAAAGAGCGGGTGGGCTTTCTGCTGCCAGACGCCTAACCAAAGGAGCGCAACATGATTCTGGTAATCGACAACTACGATTCGTTCACATACAATCTGGTCCAATATCTGGGGGAATTGGGGGCAGAGGTTGCAGTGCGCCGCAACGACCAGGCCACGCTGGCCGAAATCGAGGCCCTGGCACCGACACACATCCTAATTTCGCCGGGGCCTGGCACTCCGGCTGACGGGGGTATATCCAACGCCGTTATCGAACGTTTTCACCGGAAGATGCCGATCCTGGGTGTATGCCTGGGCCACCAGTGCATGGGCCACGTGTTTGGCGGCGTAGTCAGTCGCGCCCCGCGACTGATGCACGGCAAAACATCTTCCATCTACCACGACGGAACAAACCTGTTCGCCGGCCTCAAGAACCCTTTCACCGCCACCCGGTACCACTCTCTCATCGTCGAAGAGCCGCTGCCGGATCAACTAGAGGTCAGTGCCTTCACTGACGAGGGAGAGGTGATGGGCCTGCGCCATCGAGCCTATCCAACATTCGGAGTCCAATTCCACCCTGAATCAATTCTGACCGAAGGCGGCAAGAAGCTGCTGCGCAACTTCATGGAGACACGGGCAATTCCAGTGATCAGTGATCAGTCAACAGTGATCAGTCAACATGCCCCTACGGGGCTCCATGAAGCACAAAAATTGACCCGTCCGTTCGGCAAGGCTTCGTCCTGAGGCTCAGGACGAAGCCTCGCCCAACATCGGGGGGCATTTTTAGAGCAGTATCACTGAATACTGTTTACTGATCACTGATTACTGGTCACTGTCACGCGATGGAGGTGAACCAAATGACAATCAAAGAAGCTATCGCCAGAGTTATCGAGGGCCTTGATCTTTCGGAGACCGATGCGGAAGCGGTCATGGACGAGATCATGGGGGGGCAAGCGACGCCGGCCCAGATCGGATCCTTCCTGACGGCGCTGCGGCTAAAGGGTGAGACTGTGCAGGAGATCGTCGGGTTCGCCCGGTCCATGCGCCACCACGTGATCCCTGCAAGACCGCAACGAACCGACCTGGTGGACACCTGCGGGACCGGCGGCGACGGGGCCGGCACCTTTAACATCTCGACAACGGCAGCTTTTGTCGTGGCCGGCGCCGGCCTGGGGGTCGCCAAACACGGAAACCGCTCCGTCTCCAGCCAGTGCGGCAGCGCCGACGTGCTGGAAGCCCTGGGAGCCAGCCTGCGCCTGACCCCGCAGCAGGTAGCCGACTGCATCGACGAAACCGGTATCGGCTTTCTGTTCGCGCCGGCCCATCACCCGGCTATGAAATACGCCATCGGCCCGCGCCGCGAGATGGGCATACGCACGGTTTTCAACATCCTTGGCCCGCTGACCAACCCAGCATTCGCGCCGGCCCAGATCGTGGGCGTCTTCGATAGGGCGCTGACCGAACCGCTGGCCGAAGTGTTGATGGGGCTGGGGAGCAAGGCGGCCTTTGTGGTTCATGGCGCCAATGGACTGGACGAGCTATCTACCACCGGACTCAACCAGGTGTCCCACTTCCTCGACGGCCATGTGGAGACCATGTCTGTCGATCCCGCCACCTACGGGCTGCCCCGCGCGGCGCTGGACGACCTGCGTGGCGGCCTACCCGAGGAAAACGCCGAACTTAGCCGAGGCATTCTGCGTGGGCAAGTGACGGACTCGCGGCGGGATGTGGTGATCCTGAACGCGGCGGCGGCGCTGGTGGCCGGCGGCGTGGCCGGCGACCTGGCCGAGGGCATCGAAAAGTCAGCCGGCGCCATCGACGATGGTCGGGCCTACACAACACTCGAAGGCTTCGTCGCCTTCACCAACGCGGCAGCGGCCAAGAACTCATGATTCTTGACACCATCGTCGCCCACAAGCGAGAGGAGCTTGAGGCACTCAAGTCCCAGCAACCACCGGCCGAGGTGCGAGCAGCAGCCGGCAACGCCCCGCCAGCCGGCGATTTCGCCGCTGCGTTGGCTGCGCCCGGCGTGCAGCTTATCGCCGAGATCAAGCGCGCCTCGCCATCGAAGGGCGTCTTTCGAGCCACCCTGGACCCGGTCGCGCTGGCCGAGACCTACGTCGAAAACGGAGCCGGCGCCATCTCGGTGCTGACCGACAAACGCTTCTTCCAGGGGCATCTCGACGACCTGCGACGGGTCAAGCGCGCCTATCCAGACGTTCCGGTGCTGCGAAAGGATTTCGTCATCGACCCATATCAGGTATACCAGGCGCGAGCCGCCGGCGCCGATGCCGTCCTGCTGATCGTCGCGGTGCTGGCCGACGACTTGCTGGCCGACCTGTTGATCCTGGCACATGAACTCGGCATGGACGCCCTGGTTGAGGTTCACAACGAGGATGAGTTGAACCGGGCACTCAAAACCGGGCCACGGGTGATTGGCATCAATAACCGCGACCTGCGCGACTTCACCGTCGATCTGCGGACCACGGAGCGCTTGCGCCAGTTGATCCCCGATGGTACAATCGTGGTCGCCGAGAGCGGCATTCACACCGCCGCCGATGTGCAACGGTTGGCCCGGGCCGGCGTCGATGCCATCCTGGTCGGCGAGGCCCTGGTCACAGCCGAAGACGCCGCTGCGAAGGCGCAGGAGTTAGCACGTGCGGGCGCGGCCGAAACCCAGACTGACACCTGAAGCCAGCTAGAAGCCGACTGCTGAACGAGATAACAGGTCCCAGCATATCGGTTATGTAGCGCAGTCAGTCAGGTTCATGAGGGGGAACCAGGAGTCAGGATGAAAATCGAAGGGATCATTTGGCTCAGAGACGTGGTAGACAAGCTCACATCCAAACATAACGTCGAAACCTACGAAGCAGAAAGTGAATCTAAACGCATGCCCAAATTCAGTTCCCTTGACGAATTGGTTGAGTTCTTCGAGACCCACGACATGGGCGAATATTGGGATCAGATGCCGGAAGCTCATTTCGACATTGAGATCAAGCGAAGGACTCATCTCTTTGCCATTGATGACGAATTGGCCGAGAGGCTTACCGCAATCGCTAGGGCGAAGAGGATACCATCGGAGAGACTCATCAACGTATGGTTGCGGGAGAAACTTGTGGAACAGTCACGGGCAGCATCATAGACAACACCAATCTATATGATGAAAGTCAAGATTTGCGGCATCACAAACCTCGAGGACGCCCAGGCCGCCATCGAAGCCGGCGCCGACCTGCTGGGCTTCATCTTCTACCCAAAAAGTCCGCGCTATGTCGAACCAGAAACAGCCGCTGCCATCATTGAGGCACTCGCCCGACAGCACGCAGTACCCAGTACCCAATACCCAATATCCAATACCCAATACGCCGGCGTCTTCGTCGATGAACCCGTCCACCGCGTCCGCGACATCCTCGACCAGTGTCACCTGGACCTAGCCCAGCTTCACGGCAGCGAACCGCCAGTTGAGGTCCGACTGCTTCAGCCGCGAGCGTACAAGGCGCTGCGCCCCAGACAGCGGGGCGACGCCGAGGCAGCAGCCGCGACCTACGCGCCGGTAATGGACATCTCACCGGACCGGCCGGCCTTCCTGATCGACGCGTACCACCCGTGGCAGTTCGGCGGCACCGGCGAGACAACAGACTGGAGCGCAGCCAAGGTTTTAGCGTGGCGCTTCCCCGTTCTGCTGGCCGGCGGCCTCACCCCCGACACTGTCGCCGATGCCATCCGCGTCGTCGAACCGTGGGGGGTGGACGTCTCCAGCGGTGTGGAAGCGGAGCCGGGGAAGAAGGATCATCGCAAAGTGCGGGCTTTCATTAAGGCAGTTAGAAGCGTGACTCGCGAAACGTGAAATCGATTACGTACTGCGTATTCCGCGATCGAGACACGCAGTACGCAATACGCAGTACGCAATACTCCGAGGAGTCCTATGACGACTTCAACTCACACCCAAGACAAACCTGCCCGCAACGGCTATTTCGGCCCTTACGGCGGCGCATTCGTGCCGGAGACTCTGATGCCGGCCGTCACCGAGCTGGAGCGGGCATACTTCGATGCCAGGGCAGAGACCGCGTTTATGGAGCGGTTCGAGACCCTGTGCCGCGAGTACGCCGGCCGGCCAACTCCCCTGACCATCTCTTCCCAACTCACACAGGAACTGGGCGGCGCGCGCATCTACTTAAAACGGGAGGACCTGGCCCACACGGGCGCGCACAAGATCAACAACGCCCTGGGCCAGGGACTACTGGCGGAGCGTATGGGCAAACAGCGCATCATCGCCGAGACCGGGGCCGGCCAGCACGGTGTGGCGACGGCCACCGTGTGCGCCATGCTGGGGCTGGACTGTGTCATCTACATGGGCACCGAAGACATCCGCCGGCAGTCACTGAACGTGTTCCGCATGAAGCTCCTGGGGGCCGAAGTCCGTCCCGTGGACAGCGGCAGCCGCACGCTCAAAGACGCCATCAACGAGGCAATTCGCGACTGGGTTACTAACGTGCGGACCACCTTCTACCTGCTCGGTTCGGTGCTGGGGCCCCACCCCTACCCGACCATGGTGCGCGATTTCCAGAGCGTCATCGGCCGCGAGGCCCGACAGCAGATTCTGGAACTCGAAGGCCGGCGGCCGGACATGCTGATCGCCTGCGTCGGCGGAGGGTCTAACGCCATGGGATTGTTCCACGCCTTCCGCGATGATCCTGTGGCCTTAGTTGGTGTGGAGGCCGGCGGCGAAGGCATCGAAACGGGTAAACATGCCGCGCGCTTCAGCGATCCGCGGATGGGCCGGCTGGGGGTACTGCATGGCACGAAGACGTTCGTGTTGCAAAACCCGGACGGTCAGATCGCTCCGACTCACAGCATCTCAGCCGGCCTGGACTACCCGGCGGTGGGGCCAGAGCACAGCATGTTTCGCGACCTCGGCCGCGCCGAGTACACCTACGCCACGGACGCGGAGGCGCTGCACGCCTTCCAGCGTCTGTCAGAGGCAGAAGGCATCATCCCTGCGCTTGAATCCGCCCACGCCGTGGCAGAGGCCATCAAACGCGCACCACAGATGTCAACCGACGAGATTGTAATCGTGAACCTCTCTGGGCGTGGAGACAAGGACATGCACACCGTGGCCGACGCTCTGGGGGTGACACTATGATCAGGGAATAGCGTAGGGGCGAGGCAGGTCGGAGAGCATGTTCTTTTGCTAGTGAACCCTCATTCCGACCTGCCTCGCCCCTACTTTCCGACCTGCCTCGCCCCTACACCGCACCGACATAACGAAGGGACACATCCCATGAGCCGAATTACACCTACTTTCGAGAAACTGCGTCAGGCCGGCCGGCCGGCCCTCATGCCCTACCTCACCGTTGGCCATCCGCGACCGGACTTGACGGTAGACCTGGTATCGGCGGCCATCGAGGCCGGCGCGGACCTGATCGAGCTCGGTATCCCCTTCTCTGACCCGCTGGCGGATGGAGCTACTATCCAGCAGGCGACACACCAGGCCCTGGAGCATGGCACAACGGTCGAAACGTGTCTTCAAACCGTGGCTGAACTGCGAAGGCGCGGCCTCGAGACCCCGCTGATCCTCATGGGCTACTTCAACCCAATCTTCCAACGCGGCATCACCCGGTTCTGTGCGAATGCAGCCACGGCCGGCGCCGATGGCCTGATCGTCCCTGACCTGCCGCCCGAGGAAGCCGACGAGCTTCGGCAGGCGTGCCGCGCTCACGACATTGATCTGATCTTCCTCCTGGCGCCCACCAGCGACGATGCGCGCATCCGCCGCGTTGTGGAGCTGTCAACGGGTTTCATCTATCTGGTTTCGCTCATCGGTGTGACTGGGGCTCGGGACCACCTGCCGGCGGACCTGGAAGCTTTCGTGCAACGTGTACGCGAGCAGACCCATTTGCCGCTGGCCGTCGGATTCGGCATCGGCAGTCCTGAGGAGGCACGCCGCGTCGCTCGCGTGGCCGACGGGGTCATCGTCGGCAGCGCTATCGTCCGGCGGGCCGGCGAGAGCGCGGAACCGGTGAAAACCGTTCGCGATTTCGTCCAATCTCTCCACCAGGGACTGAATATCCGATAAGCCGCTACTCGTCTCAGCGCCGAGACGCGGGACCGTGGCCGTCGCTGCACATCGTCCTTCGCCGATTAGTTTCCCTCACTGTATCATCCCTGACAAAAAGACAAGCCTCAAGGCGCAACAAAAATCGACCCGGAACGTCTAAAGTTTCGGGAATACATAAGAAGCGTTGAGGAGGTGAGTCTATGTAGCTTACCCACTCTCGATCATCACAACCTGGCGGTAACGTCTATCCACTTTTCACCACTCACCAAGGAGGAAACCGTTATGCGAAGCAAGATTTTGGTGCTAGCCCTTATCGTAGCCATTGCGCTCACTCTAACCATCGGTACTGTGAGCGCGTCGGCGTCTGGCCACGGATACGGTTGCGGCAAGCACTACGTTCAGTGGGGCGAAACGCTATACAGCATTGGACGGATGTACGGCGTGAATGCATACGCCATCGCTCGGGCTAACAACCTCTACAACCCCAACTACATCCAGGGCGGAACATATCTCTACATCCCGTGCAACTACGGATATGATGGCGGCCACGGCTACGGCTATCAGAAGGGACATGGCCACGGCTATGACGGCTACAGGGGTTATGGCTACTATCCATATCATGGCTACTATCCGTATTATGGCTACTCCTATGGCGGATATGGCCATCACTACGGCGGCTACGGAAACAGCTATGGCTGGTAGCGCCACCCCGTAGCTCCCGAGCAGCGATCGAACCAGAAGGGCCAAAGAGGGAAGCCTCCTCTTTGGCCCTTCCGTCTTCTCTGATACTCTATCTGCTTATTCCTGCCAACTGCGGATCAACACAACGAGGTCGTCGATTTCCTGCTCGGTTAGAGCGCCAGTATAGGCCGGCATCGGCGTCTCCTCCCGACCTTCGGCGATGCTGTACTGGATGAATCCATCGCTGGCTGTGGACAGGAATACCGGATTGTTGAGCGAGGGCGCTCCGTCGGGAGCCGCCGGCGACTCGTCCAACCCCTCACCAGCCTCCCCGTGGCAGACAGCACAGTTCATCGCGTACACTTCTGCGCCCCGGCCCGGATCGCCGTCAACGCTCGCATCCGAGACGTCCACCGACGTTTCGGTCTGCCACTGGCGCATATAGCCGACGATGGCGCGAACCTGCTCATCGGACAGCGGTCCGCCGTGGCTCTCTGCCCAGGCAGACATGCGGGTGCCGGGCCGGCCACGCGCCGTGTTCTCGAAGAGGTACGTGTCATCAGCAATGGCGAGGAAGGTCGGATTTGCCAGAGCTACCGAGCCTGGAGCAGTATAGCCCTGCCCCTGGTCGCCGTGACACAACGCGCACATGCGCGCATACAGCGCCTGGCCATCTGGCGGTGGAGTCGGTGCATGCACCACTTTTCGGCCGGCGAGCAGAGCCAGAACGACAACGATGGGGATAGCAATGTAAAGGAATGGGCGTCTCATGTTGTGTTCTCCATGGATCTCGAAAAGCCAGAATGTGACAGCGGGCTATCATCGACCCGCAGCCGCCCCTCCGACGGTGGTTGGGTGTCGATACGAATCCGCTCATCACCCGTGTACACATTCATCCGGTTTCCGCGAGCGTAACCGATCACGGTCATGCCCCATGCTTCAGCCAGTTCTACCGCCAAAGCTGTCGGCGATGTGCGAGAGATGACAACGGGTACGCGCATTCCGCGGGCCTTGGTCAACATCTCAGAAGAAATCCGGCCCGTAGTCAGCAGAATGCCCCCTTCGGTGTCAATGTTCCCCAGCAGACAGCAACCGCGGATCTTGTCCAGCGTGTTGTGCCGGCCAACATCTTCGGCTACAACCAGAAACCGTTTCCCATCGCTCAAGGCGGATGTGTGCACGCCGCGACACTCGCGGTACAGGACCGCCCGGCGGTTTAGTTCTTGGGTCAGATCGAGCACCTGTCTGGGCGACACGCTGGGCATGGCCGGCATGTCCAGCGGCGGATGCTCGCTGGACAGATCGTCAAACGTAACGCCACCGCTGCAGCCCGAGGTGAGCACGCGAGTCGAGTAGTCGGGCACCGGATTGCCGGCCACCCGGGCATCAATGATGCCAACAGCTTCCTCGCAACCCCGCATCGTCAACGTCTTTTGCAACCCAAGAGCCGGCGCAAGCCAGTACACGCGGTTGGGAGCCTCGTAGACCTTGAGCTGCAAGATATCTTCCAGCGCACGGATCACGCCTTCGGCCAACATGAAGCCCAGGGCAAGATGGTGGATGTTCTGCGGCGTACACATAAACGTCACCCACCGCCGTCGGTTGACGAGTAGAATCCAGCCGGTTTCACCGATCACCGCGCCGTCATAAATCCGCTCGGCGTGGTGCAAGGAATAGCGGGTGTAACCCAGATTGCGCTTCGCCTCCCACATGGGTCACCTCAATCTGTGCTGAAGTGCAGAGGTGCAGGGGAGCACGGGAGACAAGGAGATAGGTCTGGTCCTAGCATCAGGAGCGACTCTTGGTGAGTTCTTGGGCATACCGCAGCTCTTCGGGCGTGTTGGCATTGAAGAAGGAGCAGTGCTCGGGATCGAAGCGGTCGATCTCCTGCCGGCCTACGAACCGAATGTGGACCTCTGGCAAGAACGCAATGGCGCGCAGATCACCGCGACCAATCGCCCGCTCGATGGGTTCCAGGCACCGCTTGCAGTAGATCGCGTGCACTGGGTGTAGATCACGCGCCCTGGCGGTGTCCTGAGGCCTCTCCTGAGGTCCCTCCTGAGCCCGCCGAGGGGCCTGTCGAAGGGCGGTGTCCTGCGTGTTCGCTAACAGTAGATCATCACCCATATAGGGCATCACTACATGGTACTGCTCGATCTGTCTGGCCATGTACTGCAGCAATTCCACGTTGAGGAACGGCATGTCGCAGGCCACGACAAGTCCACACGAATACTCGGCCTCAAGAAGCCCGGTGTAGATACCACCGAGCACACCTGTTCCAGGATATATATCGCGGGCGAGTCGAGCCGGATACCCGGCGTACTTTTCGGGCGAGTTGGTCACAATGACGATGTCATCTGTGACCGACCCCACGGCCTTAAGCACGCGGTCGATGAGAAGCTCGCCGCCCACCCGGAGAAACGCCTTGTCCTCACCCATACGCCGGCTTTGCCCGCCAGCCAGGATGATCCCACTGATGCGGGTCGGCGAATGATCTCTCACTTGAGCAGGCCCCCGTGCCCCAACTCGACGATATCCTCCTTCGTGAGATGTTCGCCGGCCAACAGCCGCGGCAAGATCAGGTCAATTACGTTGGCAGACCTGGAACGCACGCAGCCTGGCGCGCCCAAAACGGGCACATTGTCCACGTACGCCAGCATGAGCAGATTGCCCGGATCAACCGGAGCGCCGTAGGCCTGTATCTCACCGCCGGCTGCCCTCACGCCCCGGGGCGTGATATCGTTGACATCGACGATTGAGGTCTCGCCCGCAACTACGATCACATCCGCCCCACCGTGCACAAGCCGGCCAATGACACGGGCGATGGCATCTGCGTCTTCCACCGTAAGAAACTCATCAGCGACGTGGGAACCCATGCCTTCAACGCGCTCGCGGATCGCACCCCCGTACACACGGCGCAGTCGATCCGCCGAAGCCTGGTTACCAGTCAGCACAATCCCCACGCTCAGGGCCTGAAAAGGGCAGATGGAAAGAATGCCGCCGGCCTCGCTTGCCGCCGCTTCAGCCACCTCCACATCTGAACGAGGCATGGCGTAGGGAACGACCTTCACCGTCGCCACGATCTGCCCACGCGTCACGACGCAGTTGTTCGACCGGGTCGCCACGGCCAGGCCGGCAACCCGATTGACGCGACGCAGGTTCTCTACATCTACTTTGAGAATACCACCATTCATTGCCCGAAGGTTCGCCCGGCCAGTTGACAGCGAGGAGATTTCGACACCGGGACCGCTCATAGCTGTGGCCAGCCGGCGCGCAACCTCGTCCTCGATCACGTCATCCGGCGATAGCTCGGCCACCCAGACGCGTGCATAACCCAACTCCCGGAGTAGCGCAAGTTCTTCTACACCGACGCGCGTCCCCTTCCGAAGGACTTTGCGGCTGGTGTCATCCACCACGTTGTGCGCCAGCAGTTTGCCAGCGGTCTCTTCCAAGCCTACGACTTTCAACTCCATGTCAGTCCCATTCTACCACAGCCGAAATGAAAAGGCTAGAAGGGGTGATACCCCTTCTAGCCCATGGTCCGTCCTGCAAACCAGAACAGCGGGTCCATACCTGGATCTGATGCCTGCTCTCCTCCTATCGCATATTAGCAGTCAGGCCCAGAACGGAACGGTGTGGATCTCTACAAAGCTGCTACAACATGTGTTGCTCAATGTAGGCCACAGAATCGCCGACGGTTTGAATCTTCTGAGCCTCGTCGTCGGAAATCTCACCGCCAAACTCTTCCTCGAAAGCCATGATGAGCTCGACCAGGTCGAGAGAGTCGGCCTCCAAGTTCTCGCGGAAGCTGGCACTGGGAACCACTTCACTTTCGTCCACTCCCAGTTGGTCAACAATGATTGCCTGCACTCGTGCGAAGATGTCGCTCACTGTTTCACCCCTTTCATGTACTCGGTGTAAGTACTCAGAACATCAATGCTCATATCCTGAAACCAAAATCATAGCCGGCAACTGCCGGATAACATCCCCAAGACTGCGAGTTACTACTCAGCCTGCTCGGCCTGGATTGTCAAATCCAGGCCCAAGGCGTTGACACTAGCCTGAATCGGTCACTCCAGCCGCCGGATCTGGCGACCCGGCGGTAGCGGCTGAGTAGTAACGACTGCGAGAGTATAGCAAGTCTCTCCGCATCTGTCAACAGCTCAAACAACACGGATTCACGGATTACCATCTGATCCATCTGCACCACATTCCGTGTCCCCCGTTTGACAACCCCTCACCAGGCTAGTAAACTAGTCGGCAAGTTGCCAACACTTCCAACACGAATCAGCCGGAAAAGTTACGAGGATTCACACAGTGGAGCAGACACCTTTACGCAAGCTCGATCACGTCAGAATCAACCTGGAAGAGGATGTCCAGGGGCGCGGGATCACGACCGGGTTCGAAAATTATCGCTTCATCCATCAAGCTCTGCCCGAGTTGAACCTGGCAGAGATCGACCTTTCAACGTCGTTGTTTGGCAAGACCATGCGCGCCCCGCTCATCATATCGTCCATGACCGGCGGCGCTGAAGCCCTGGAGCAGATTAACCAGACCCTGGCCGAAGCTGCGCAGTTCGCCGGCATCGGCATGGGGGTCGGCTCGCAGCGGGCAGCCATCAAAGACCCGGCGCTGGCTTACACCTATCAGGTCCGCAGGGTAGCGCCCGACATCTTGCTATTCGCCAACCTGGGTGCGGTTCAACTCAACTACGGCTACGGCGTGGACGAATGCCGGCGCGCCGTGGAGATGATCGAAGCTGACGCCCTGATTCTGCACCTGAACGTGTTGCAGGAGAGCGTGCAGCCCGAAGGCGACACCAACTGGCACGGACTGTTGGACAAGATCGCGGACGTGTGCCGGCAACTGGAGGTGCCGGTCATCGGCAAGGAGGTTGGCTGGGGCATCTCCGAGGAGACGGCGCGACAACTGGCGGAGGCCGGCGTGGCCGCCATCGACGTGGCGGGGGCCGGCGGCACCTCTTGGAGCGAGGTGGAGCGCCACCGCGCACCGACGGAGTATCTGCGGCGGGTGGCCGGCGCCTTTATCGACTGGGGCATCCCCACCGCCGACAGCATCCAGATGGTCCAGCGCGGCGCTCCAGGCCGGCCCATCATCGCCAGCGGCGGGATGCGGGACGGCCTCGACGCCGCCAAGGCCATCGCCCTGGGTGCGACAGCCACGGCCATGGCCTCTCCCTACCTGAAGGGTGCCGTCGAAGGGGTGGAAGCCGTGATCGAGGAGATCGAGATCATCAGCCAACAACTCCGCGTGGCGATGGTGTGCGTTGGGGCGGAGAACATCGAAGCGCTACAGAACACGCCGCGTTTCGTGCGCGTGGAGCGGTAGGGAGATTGGGTATTGGATATTGGGTATTGGGTATTGGGTAGTAGAGATTGAGGAGCGCGTCGTAAAGTAATATCCAATACCCAATACCCAATACCCACCTTCCTTGACGCCGCCAAGGCTTTC
>JBHHXF010000002.1:0-31911 GCA_046756905.1 Anaerolineae bacterium
ACCCAGCGGTACCTGTGTTGCAGCGCCTGTACGAAATCTTGCTGCACCCCCTGGTTATGGCTGATTCCCCACTTATCGCCGCCATCCCCCTTGCGTAGCCAACGGTACAGCAGCAACGCCCGAATCTTCTGGTGGGTCGGGTCCTGATTCCAGCGGTTGATCTCCGCATACGCATCCTGCACCCAGCCCAGGTTCTGCGAGAACCACGCGTTGCCGTTGTCACTGTCCTGGTCGGTCTCCGTGATGTACACCGGCAGGTGCCGCATGGAGTCCGGGATGGCGTGCATGAAGTCCTGGTAAGCCCGGAAATGGAAGTGAGCGCCGCCAGTTTCCGGGAAGAGATTGGGCCAGCGCCTGTCTTCGCTGGTGATAAAGGTATCGCCGGTGTTTAGGTCCACCCGGTGGGTGTAGGTGTGGAGCGCAATGCCGTCCACATCCCCTTCAAGGGCCAGCAGCATGTCTTGGAAGTAGCGGATCCAGTTGCCGGCGGGGTCGGCGGCATATACGCCCTGCGGATCAGCGCCGTAGGTGGTGTCTGGATTCCAGGGCGCGACGCCGGCTGTGATGATCTGGTCGTCGGCGTGGCCGGCCACGTTTCGGATCGCTGTTCGGCACAACCGGAAGGCGTTAGCATACATGCGTGGCGTGATTGTCTGCTCTTTGTCTGTGTTGTACCCCGGTCGCTCGCCTCGCAGATTCGGCTCGTTGGCGATGATCCAATGGCTCACGCCCCCTGACTGGCTGACCCACTGGGCACAGCGATTGGCGAAATCGTGGTACAGGTTATCGTGAGGCAGCGTGCCGCCGGGGTTGTAATCCCAGTTCAGCCGAACCAGAATACCGAACCCCTCACTGGTGAGCGCCGTAAAGTCCCGAGGTTGGTCATTCACCCGCGTGGTGTGTAGAATCCACCCGCGCACGCCGGCCTGTCGCATCAGATTCTCGCCGCCCAGATCGTGAATGCCGTACAGGAAGGGCGATTCATCGTCCCGCAGCGCAGGCGGAGACGGCAGCACGGGAATCTGCGTGGGCTCAGGTATGATGAGAACCTGCCCAACCTCTACCAGATTGGGGTCGGCGATGTTGTTGAAATAGGCGATGACCCGGTACTTGCTGGCGTTGCCGTAGAAGAGGCCGGCAATCTTCCCCAGCGTATCTCCTTGGCGCACGGTATACTCGACAGTGTTCAAGCCCCAGTCGCCGACCCAGTCGGCAATGGCGTCTGCCAGTACAGCGCTCATGTTAGTGTTCAGGTCAGCCGTGCGGGCTTTGAAGCGGCGGTGCAGTGTCTCGGAGATGGTCGTGGAGACAACCTTGTCGTTAGCCATGGGCACTACCTCCAGGAATGCATCTGCGAAAATCGCGGGCCAATAGTCTATTGAGATCGGTGCATTCAAATCCGGTTGTAGGGGCGATCCCTTGCGGTCGCCCTAGGCGGGTGCAAGACCCGCCCCTACCCACCTGTTTTGAACGCACCCTATTGAGGTCGGGGTGAATCGCGTCCCAGCAGAGTAGCGAATGCTTGCCGAGCGCCGGCGGCCGTCCCGACGGCGCCTGCGATTGGCCGCACCACCCGCTCGCTGACGAAATCTGTGGTGCCCTTGACTGTGCTAGCGGTCTCGTTCACCGAATCCAGTATGGGCTTCACATCACGCTGGAGTGTGTTGATCAGGTTCCGGATTTCCAGAATGAGTAACACCATCAGGATTCCAACGATGATCGAAACCACAGCCAAGAGGATAATCGAGATGTCTCGTATCATAGTGACTACTTGCATGGATGTCTCCTTGCGTCAATCGAATTTGCTATCAGACGCTGTTGGAGAAACCAGGTTTTTCCTGCCTGAACGATCAAATCGTTGCTCCGTGACTGCTCTGTAAAGCTGTCGCATCTTGCAGCAAAAAAACCTGGTTTCTGGACCTTGTCGAGAAAAGTGTCCGGTAGTGAATCAATCGAAAAGTGTCGGCGCACATTGTGTGGAAGTATCAGTACTTGGGAAAACTCTGTACTAACCCTCCCGCAGGTTGTCGATCAGATGCCAAGAACGGTTTGAAGCGCGCGTTGCGTGACATACTCAGAACCTGCGGGAGGGTAATCAAAGGAAATTCCCAAGTACTGAGTATAACACATCAGGACAAGACTGTCACGTCTTCGCGCTCCACAGTCGCCAGTGGTCAAGCGCAAGGCCGGCCCAGGCGAATGCTGAAGCAACACCGAGATGCACGTCCCCCACCATAAGCAGGTGGAGGTTGAAGATGCGTGCGCCGGCCTCCCCCATAAGGAACCCGGCGACGGCGATCCCCAGCGCGCGTAGCAGGCCGACCGCCGTCCTGCCCCACAGGAGATGGAACAGCGCGCCGTACATCGCGGCAATCGCCAGTGATAGAATCAGCGCCGGCGGAGCATAGGCCATCTATTCGATGATGCCTCCTCCGACCACGATATCGCCATCGTAGAACACGGCGGCCTGGCCGGGAGCCACAGCGCGCACCGGGGTCTCGAACAGCAGGCGCGCGCGCCTGGCGCCCAGGGGCGTCAGGGTGGCCGGCGTTTCCGTGCCCATGGAGCGAATCTTGGCCGCGACTGCCGTTTCACCCACCGGCGGCTCGCCGGCCACGTAACTCACATCACGAACGGTGACCTCCCGCTGCTGGAGCGCCTGGCCTGGCCCCACCACCAGCGCGTTACGCTCGCGGTCCATGTCCAGCACATACACCGGCTCGCCGGCGGCAATCCCCAACCCGCGCCGCTGCCCGATGGTGTACAGGGGGAGGCCGGCATGTCGCCCCAACATCTTCCCCGATCGATCCACAACCGGCCCGGCCATCACTGCCTGCGGCGCGTAGTCCCGAATGAACCGGCGATAGTCGCCATCCGCCAGAAAGCACAACTCCTGGCTCTCCTCTTTCTCCGCCACGGGCAGACCGCGTGCCCGAGCCATCTCACGTATCTGGGGCTTGGTGTAGCCGCCTACAGGGAAGAGCACGTGATTGAGCTGCGTCTGGCCCAACATGTACAGGAAGTAGGACTGGTCCTTCTGGGGATCGATTCCCTTCAAGAGTTGGTACGCTCCGTCGTCTGTCCGACGAATCCGAGCGTAGTGGCCCGTCGCCAGGTAGTCGGCTTCCAGGGCTAGCGCGCGCTGAAGCAGGAACCGAAATCGGATGTGGCGGTTGCACATGATGCACGGGCTGGGAGTGCGGCCGGCGGCGTACTCGGCGACGAAGTAATCCACCACGTACTTCTTGAACTCAGCCTGAAAGTCCAGCAGGTAGAACGGGATACCCAGGTGGCCGGCCACGCTGCGGGCATCGGCGACGGCCTTGGGCGAGCAGCAGCGGTTGACGCCACCACTGGTGGCCTCTCCCCAGATGCGCATCATCACGCCGATTACGTCATAGCCCTGCTCCACCAGCAGCGCCGCCGCGGTCGAGCTATCGACGCCGCCGCTCATGGCCACGACGACCCTGGGGCGGTCGCTACTGCCAACATGGGGAACGCCGGCCTGCGGCAACTCGCACGCGGATTCGATTGTCTGCTCCATGGGTGTAGGGCGGATGTGCCCGTTATTCTTCAACACTACTCCTGTCCACACACTTTCATGCCCTCGTGAGCCGGCTGGGCATTGGGATCGATTGCCAGGGCTTTCTGCAGCCACGGAATCGCTTCCTCGCACTGATCGATGAGCGCGTATGAGAGGCCGATCTCGTAGAAGTATTCCACTGACTCAGCCCCCAACTCCAGCGCCTTCTTGAACTGGTCGATGGCCTCCTCGTACTGACGCTGGGCATACAGCACCCATCCCAGGTGGGCATAGGGCAGCGCGTAACCGGGGTTGGCTTCGATGGCCTTCTCGAATTCCACCGCTGCCCGCTCAAACTCCTCGTTAGTGTAGTAGATCAGCCCGAGCTGATCGTAGGCGGCCGGGTCGCCGGCGTCAACCTCGATGGCTCTTTCCGCCTCAGTGATCGCGCCCTGGGTGTCGCCCAGAACGCGCAGGTTGCGGGCTATGTCCAGGTAGATGTAGCTGAAATCAGGCTCCAGCGCGATGGCCTGACGATAGGCGTCGATGGCTCCCTGGTAGTCGCCCTGTGCTTCGCGGGCATAGCCCAGGTTGCGCTGGGCGATGTAGTTGTTCGGATCGACCTCAACGGCCTCCTGTGCACTCTCCATGGACAACTTCCAGCGGCCCTTGTCGGCGTAAGCCTCGGCCAGGTAAGCTAACGCCGGCACGTGTTGGTCGTCGATGTCCAGTGCCCGCAACGCGGCTTCGATGGCCGCGTCGGGCTGGCCGGCCCAGTCCAGTGCCATGGCCAGCGTAGCATGAGCATCAGGGTTGTTGGGGGCCATGTCTGTGGCCCGTCGGGCTGTTCTAACCGCCTCATCGTAGCTGCGCCGAACGGTCAGCAAGTGCGCCAGCCGGGAGAGGGCCGTGACGTTGTCGGGGTTGATCTCCAGGGCTGCCTGGTACTTGGCGATGGCGGTGTTGAGGTCGCCTTGCTCCAGGGCCTGATTGGCGGCGATCAATTCTTCCGCTGTAGTCTCGACAGCCGAGTCAACCGCTGTTGGCACTACCGACCCACGGGAGCGCTGGAACCGCGCCGGCAGCCGGTCGGTCGGCAGCAGGCCGGTGTAGTAGCCGGCTCCCAGGCCGATGATGGCAAAAAAGACCAGCCACGGCCACCGCCGCCGCCGGCGCTCCGGTCGAATGTACATGCAGTCCTCTCCCGGGATTGGGTACGCACAGTCACATCTGACAGTTGCAGGAATTATACCACGCTGCCCGGCAGCGGTAAAGAACAACCCGCGCCACCCGGTAATAGGCCGGCGGCGCGGGTTATTAGGCTTGTAAGGGCGAGGCAGGTCGGTCTGCAAATGGGCCATCAATCCGACCTGCCTCGCCCCTACTACCCTGTGGGGACGAAGAACTCCAGCACGGCCCTCCCGATTGTGATGCGGTCTCCCTGAGCCAGGGGATGTCGCATGGCGACTGTTAAACCGTTGACCCGCACGCCGGACGAGCTGGCAAGATCATATATCTGAAACGCAACAGCGTTGCCGGCTCGGGACTTACGGATGCAGGCATGATGAGGGGACACTTCTCGATCACCCAGTCGAATATCGTTATCTGGTGCGCCTCCTATGACGATGACATTGGCCGTCAGGTAGTGAACTGTGCCGGCAAGGACGCCCTCCGTCTGCACCAGGCCGGCCAAGGGGACGATGGTCATGCGGCGAACTGCAGAGGACTTGCGCGAGAACGGCGCGCGCGACGTTGACATATATCCAAACCTCCTTTTGCAAAACCGGATTCCACTACCTATACTTAACGCAGATTTCGACCTGATTCTTGCACCCAGATCAGAAATTCATCATCGAATCCCGGAAGGAGAGAGTTTGTGCCATCCATCATCATCCCCGATTGGGTCAAAGACGCCGTGTTCTACCAGATTTTTCCCGACCGCTTCGCTCGCAGCGACGCTGTGCCCAAGCCATCGAACCTGGAACCGTGGGGCGACTCGCCAACGCGTCACGGGTTCAAAGGAGGCGATTTGCTTGGTGTGAGGGAGCATCTCGACTATCTTGAGGATCTCGGTGTCACGGCCATCTACTTCAACCCGATCTTCCAATCGACAGCCAATCATCGCTATCATACCCATGACTACCATCGGGTGGATCCGATCCTGGGCGGGAACCAGGCTCTGCGGACTCTGCTGGATGCTGCTCACGAGCGCGGCATTCGGGTCGTGCTTGATGGGGTGTTCAACCACGCCAGTCGGGGTTTCTATCAGTTCAGTCACCTGCTGGAGAACGAAGCCGATTCACCTTACATCGACTGGTTCTATGTGCGGGGGTTCCCGCTGTATGCGTATGATGAAAGCAAGCAGCCCAACTATGCCGCGTGGTGGAACCTCCATGCGCTGCCCAAGCTGAACACCGACACGCCGGCTGTGCGCCAGTTTCTGTGGGATGTGGGCCGGCACTGGATCGAGTTCGGCATCGACGGGTGGCGGCTGGATGTGCCAGGAGAGATCGACGACGCTGTGTTCTGGCGCGAGTTTCGCCGGCAGGTGAAGGAGGCGAACCCACAGGCATACCTTGTGGGTGAGGTTTGGGGGGATGCGTCCGCGTGGCTGCGGGGCGATCAGTTCGACGCGACAATGAACTACCTGTTCACGAAAGCCTGCCTCGGCTTCTTCATTCGGGATGCGGACCAGGGACTCTTGTCCGGCGTCGGTTACTCCCCGGTGCCGAAGCTGGGAGTGGCTGAATTCGCCGATACCATCGATCGTCTGCTGGGCCTGTACGATCCCGAAGTAACTCAGGTTCAACTCAACCTTTTGGACAGCCACGACACAGCCCGCTTTCTGACGATAGCCAGAGGGGACGAATCCGCCTTCCGGCTGGCGACGTTGTTCCAGATGACGTACCCCGGAGCGCCTTGCGTTTACTACGGGGATGAGATTGGCATGGAGGGGCGCAGGGACCCGGACTGCCGGCGCGGCTTTCCGTGGGATGAGAGCCGCTGGAACATGGGGCTGCGCGATTTCGTCAAACGCTGCATCGCCTTGCGCCACGCCCATCCCGCTCTGCGTCGCGGCGACTACACGCAACTCCATGCCAGCGGCGAGGTCTACGCCTTTGGCCGGCGGCTGAACGACGAGACGTTGATCGTTGTCCTAAACAACGGTCTGTCCGAGGCAAAAGTGGATATTGACGTAGCTAAGTACCTACCAGATGGCAAAGCGGTGGCTGATGTCTGGGGGGACACGCGGATTCCCATGGCCGGCGGTCGCCTGTCGCTAACTGTGCCGGCACGCTCAGGAGGCGTATTCCGAGTGGAGCGCTAGCGGATTGAGGAATGACATCTGCGCGAATGTGACATCTATCCTTGCCCACATCTTGGCCGTGTGCTATACTGTCTCAGCCCAGCCATCCAACCAACCAGCGACGTCCTGAGCCTGTCGAAGGGCCATCTAGCCAGCTTTTGTTGGAGGAACAAGATGAAGCGTTACCGCGTGCAGCCGGCCAGCCGAATCGACCTGGCTGAGTGGGACCCCGATGACAAGCACGCTTTCCCTGTTGAGAAGGTAGAAGGATATGAACGGCTGTCGGGGTTGAATCGTGAACTGGAGGAGCTACAAGAACTGCTCTACGCGGAACACAAACACAAAGTGTTGATCGTTCTGCAAGCCATGGACACCGGTGGCAAGGACGGAACGATCCGCCACGTCTTTGAGGGGGTCAACCCGCAGGGGGTGCGAGTGGCCAGTTTCAAGAAACCAACGCCGGAGGAGTTGGCCCACGACTTCCTGTGGCGGGTACACAAACAGGTGCCCGGCCGGGGAGAGATCGTGATCTTCAACCGCAGTCACTACGAAGACGTGTTGGTGGTCCGCGTGCGCAAGCTGGCCCCGAAAGAAGTGTGGTCGAGGCGCCACGATCACATCAACGCTTTCGAGCGCCTGCTGGCCGAGGAAGGCACGACCATCCTGAAGTTCTTCCTGCACATCGATCTGGACGAGCAGAAGGAGCGCTTGCAGGCTCGCCTGGACGAGCCTCACAAGCGCTGGAAGTTCAACCCGGCCGACCTGGATGATCGCAAGTTGTGGCCGCAGTATATCGAAGCGTATGAGGATGCGATCAGCAAGACCAGCACCGACTGGGCGCCCTGGTACATCGTGCCGGCCAACCGCAAATGGTACCGCAACCTGGTGGTCGGCTCGATCATTGTCGAGACGTTGAAGGGCCTGAACATGCGGTATCCTCAGCCGGCCTTCGATCCTGCGACAGTGGAGATTGAGTGAGCCGGTGAATGATGAAGATTGAGGTGGTTTCATATGGAAGTCTTGGGTGTTGACATCGGTGGATCGGGGATCAAAGGGGCGCCGGTTAACACGGAAACCGGTCAGTTGCTCACCCGGCGCTATCGGATCCCAACGCCGCAGCCGGCTACGCCCAAAGCCGTCGCCAAGACCGTGGCCAAGCTGGTGAAGCACTTCAAGTGGTCGGGGCCTGTCGGCTGTGGTTTCCCGGCTGTCATTCAGAACGGCGTCGCTCGGACTGCGTCGAATGTGGATGACCGCTGGATCGGAACCGACGCCGCAGCGCTCTTCTCGAAAGCGGCCGGCTGTCCGACGCAGGTCATCAATGATGCCGATGCCGCTGGCCTGGCCGAGATGAAATTCGGCGCCGGCCGCGATCATCAAGGGGTCGTTTTGGTGATCACGGTCGGCACGGGCCTAGGCACAGCTCTGTTTACACATGGGACCCTGCTGCCCAACACCGAAATGGGTCACATCATTCTGAATGGCGCGGTAGCAGAGCACTACGCATCGGATGCTGTGCGCAAGGAGCGGGATCTTTCGTGGAAAAAGTGGGCCATACGATTTGATGAATATCTGTGTCGATTGGAGCAACTGGTGTGGCCTGATCTGATCATCGTGGGTGGTGGTGCGAGTAAGAAGTACGAGAAATTCTTACCTCAGCTTACCGTTCAGGCGGAAGTCAGGCCGGCGCAGTTGCTGAATGAGGCCGGCATCGTCGGAGCGGCGCTATCTGCCAGGCAGGCAAGAGGGAACAATGCCAAAAAACAAGGACAAAGAATCCGACACCAAACCGCAGACGCCGGACGAAGTCGTCGATCTGAACGATCCCAATCTCTACATAAACCGTGAACTGAGCATGCTCCAATTCAACTGGCGGGTGTTGGAGGAGGCGCTGGATCAGAACCGCCACCCGCTGCTGGAGCGTGTGAAGTTTCTCTCCATCTTCGCCAGCAACCTGGATGAATTTTTCATGATCCGTGTGTCGGGGTTGCGCCGGCAGTTGGAAGTTGGGGCGATTAAAGCGCCACCGGATGGTATGACGCCGGCCGAACAACTGGCGGCCATACGGCGGGAGTTGATGCCCCAGTTGACTAGTCAAGTGGACTGTTGGCACAACGATTTGCGGCCGAAACTACGCGCGACCGACATCAACGTGCTCACCTACGATGAGCTAAAGCGGAAGCAGCGGAAACTGTTACGCAAACATTTCGAGCGTCGGATCTACCCGGCCCTTACACCGCTAGCCTTCGATCCTGGTCATCCCTTCCCCCACATTTCCACCCTCAGCATGAATCTTGCCGTCGTGATTAACGACCCAGTCCATGGTGAGCGATTCGCCCGCCTGAAGGTGCCAAGTATCTTCCCGCGCTTGGTTCGGATTCCCAGCGAGGAGAAGGCGGAAAGCTATGAGCACTTGGGGTTAGTGGAGGTCATGGCCAACAACTTCGTGTGGCTGGAGGAAGTGGTGGCTGCCAATCTGGGTATGCTTTTCCCAGGCCTCGACGTCGTGGCTGCCTACCCATTCCGCGTCACCCGCGATGCCGACCAGGAGATCGAGGAAGATGAAGCCGCAGACTTGCTGATTACGATCGAAGAGAGCGTACGCCGGCGCTTTTTCGGTTCAGCAGTTCGGCTGGAGATCGACAACGCCATGCCGGATCGGATACGCGACATCCTGGTCAAGAACCTGGGGCTAGCGCCCTACCAGGTGTACACGTCTGAAGGGCCTATCGGTATGGCGGACCTGATGGAATTGACTAACATCGACCGGCCTGATCTGAAGGACCAACCGTTCATTCCAGCGGTACCGCCGCTCTTGACCACGGAGGAGGATATTTTCTCCGTTATGAGTCGGAGTAACATCCTGTTCTATCACCCTTACGACAGTTTTGCACCGCTGGTGGATTTCGTCCGCCAGGCGGCGCAGGATCCCGACGTTTTGGCGATTAAGCAGACGCTGTATCGCGTAGCCCCGGGTTCGCCGATGATAGCCGCGCTGATGGAGGCGCGTGAGAACGGAAAGCAGGTGGCGGTCCTGGTGGAGCTGAAGGCGCGCTTTGACGAGGAGCGCAATATAGTATGGGCGCGACAACTGGAGGAGGCAGGGGTGCACGTCGTCTACGGCTTGCTTGGTCTGAAGACACACACCAAGCTCCTCCTGGTCGTGCGGCGGGAACAGAATGGCATCCGGCGTTACGTCCACATGAGTACGGGTAACTACAACGAAGTCACTGCCCGCATTTACACGGACATAGGCTATTTGACCAGCGATCCTAAGATTGGCGCCGATGTGTCGGACCTATTCAACTATCTCACGGGATATTCGCGCAAGCAGGAGTATCGCAAGCTATTAGTTGCACCCGGACTAATGCGGCAGCAGATCCTTGATCGTATCGAGCGCGAGATCGAGCGACAACGGGAGCATGGTGACGGCTATCTGGCTTTTAAGATGAACTCACTGGTTGATACAGACTGTATCCAGGCCCTGTATCGCGCCTCGCAGGCCGGCGTGAAGGTAGACTTGCAGATAAGGGGCATCTGCTGCTTGCGCCCGGGTGTGCCGGGTGTCAGCGAGAATATCACGGTCACATCCATCGTTGGACGCTTTCTGGAGCATCCTCGCATCTTCTATTTCCGCAACGGAGGTGATGAGGAGGTCCTGCTCGGCAGCGCTGACCTGATGCAGAGGAACCTAGACCGCCGCGTTGAGCAACTGTTCCCGGTGGAAGATCCCCATTTCTGCAAGGTGTTGTTCCAGGATATCCTCAGTGTTCACTTAAAGGATAACCAACGAGCACGGCGTCTCCTGCCCGACGGCAGCTATGAGCACATCAGCCCGGCCCCAGATGAGCCGGCCTTGAATTCGCAACTGTGGATGATAGAGCACCGCGGATTGTGGAATAATGCCGAGTAGGGTGGCGCTGATTGGCGACATTCACGCCAATTTGCCGGCGCTGGAGGCGGTGGTGGCGCACGCCCACCAGCGCGGCACCGAGACATTCTGGAACGTTGGAGATATCGTGGGCTACGGTGCATTCCCGGATGAGGTCGTGCAGCGGCTACGGCGGGAGAATGTCATAAGTATCGTGGGGAACTACGACCTCAAAGTCCTGAAGGTCAAGCAGAAAAAAGCGAAGTGGCAAACGCGCAAGCATCCCCAGAAACTGCTTGCCTTTGAGTGGGCGTTTGACCATCTGTCGAAACAGAGCCGCCGGTATCTGCGATCCTTGCCGCAGGAGATGCGGCTGGAGGCCCAGGGCCGGCGTATCCTGCTTACCCACGGCAGTCCAGCCTCCAACGAGGAAGCTTTAACCCCCGACACGCCCCAAGCTCGTCTGCGGGAAATGGCGCAGATGGCACACGCCGACGTCGTCATCTGCGGTCATTCCCACCAGCCCTTTGTGCGCGAGGTGGCCGGCGTCTGGTTCATCAATACCGGCAGTGTTGGCCGGCCCGATGATGGCGACCCGCGCGCTAGCTATGCTGTGTTGCGGATGGGGCCGGCTTCTTTGCGGGTGCAGCATCATCGGGTTGAGTATGATGTGGAACGAGCGGCCGCGACAATCCGTGAGCTCAAGTTGCCCGAGGCGTTCGCCCAGATGGCGCTCCAAGGGCGTAGCCTGGACGCGTTGTTGCCGACTGTAGCCGAGAATTAACTACAGGACCAGCAGCTTGGGTGGGATCAGCCACACCAACTCGCCGCGCAGGGAGGGGCCGGCGTACAGGTCTACTCGGGTCAGGCTGCCCTTCTTGGAAACCACCTCACCGCCACCGATGAGGTAGCCGATGGTTTCGCTGAAGTCCGGCTCGTGGCCGACAAGCATGAGGCTGGCTGCGCCCGCGTATTCTTGCACAATCTCGGCCAGGTCCTCCGGCTCGAAGCCCGGCGCCAACCGCTTGTCTTCGACGAGTGAGTCTCGCATTCCCAGTTCGTCGGCCACGATCTCGGCGGTCTGGTAGGCGCGGGCAAGCGGGCTGGTAATGATTGCATCAAGGTCGAAACCCAATTCGGCGATGGTCTCAGCTTCGCGGGTCATCCGGACCTTCCCCTTGTGGGTGAGTGGACGCTCGAAGTCCGGGCCGAACCACTCGCTGCGGTCGGCCAGCCCGTGGCGCAGGAAGTAGAGTCTCATTGCAAGGAATCCTTTTCTCTTTCACCGGTAGGGGCGAGGCAAGCCGGATTGAGGGTTCATCAGCAAACAAACCTACTCTCCGGCTTGCCTCGCCCCTACTACGTTTTGCCCTTGCCTTTCTTCTTGTTCTTCTTGAGCTTGCCTTTGGTCTTATCCTTTTTGGCTTTGCCTTTGGTCTTATCCTTTTTGGCTTTGCCTTTGGTCTTGTCCTTCTTGGCCTTGCCCTTCTTCTTGCCCTTTTCTCCCTTGCCCATCTTCTTATCCTCCTTGTCCCGGCCTTTAATATCCTTGGCTGCGCCAGTTCTTGCATTACCAGATTTGGCGGCTCTTGGGTCTGCCGGCTGATGGTTGAGTTCGTGGCTCAAGACTTCAACCAGGGTGCGCAGGGCTTTGATCCGCGCGAACCACTTCTGGTTACCCTCCACAATCGTCCACGGCGCTGTAAGGGTGCTGGTTCTGAGCAGCATATCCTCGACCGCCGCTTCGTACAGCTCCCATTTCTCGCGGTTACGCCAGTCCTCATCAGTTAGCTTCCACTGTTTGTGCGCCGTGTGCTCGCGTTCCTGGAAGCGGCGCAACTGCTCATCCTTACTGATTTGAATCCAGAACTTGACCACGATGTTGCCAAAGTCTACCAACTGGCGTTCAAACGCATTTATTTCGCGATACGCGCGCTTCCACTCTTCCTCTGTGCAAAAGCCTTCTACACGTTCCACCAATACCCGCCCATACCAGCTCCGGTCAAAGATGAGGATCTGCTTTTCGTCCGGCGGCCTGAGCCGGCGCCAAAAGCGCCACAAGTAGTGGTGGGTGGCATCTTCGCCCTTGGGCGCTGCGATGGAGTGAACTTCGTAGCCCCGGGGGTCCAGTCTTTCCGTCACGCGCTTGATGTTGCCGCCCTTGCCGCCGGCATCCGAGCCTTCGTACACCACTACCAGCGTGCGTTTTTGGGCATAGAGTTGAAAAGCCAGTTCTCGAAGCTGCAACTGGTTGCGAATCAGGCTCTGTACGTACTCGTCGCGTGCCAGTCTTTGGCTCAGGTCTATAGTCTCTAGCATGTTTGCGCCTCCCTATTCCTGAACTGCCGGCTCGCTCTGGAATTCCGGCTGAGCCTTCGGTGCGACCGGAACTTCCCTATAGGTCTCGGGTTGGGGCGTAGCCTCCGGCGCTACAGGGACTTCACGCTCGGGCGGGAGCGGTATGTCACGGTTCTGCAGAGACTCTTCCAGGCGGTGGATGATCGTCTCGAAAACCTTGACTCGCGCCCAACGGCGGTCGGTTGCCTCGACAATCGTCCAGGGACCCCACTCGGTTTCGGTGCGCTCCAGCATCTCCTCAACTGCCATCAGGTAGTCGTTGTACTTGCGGTGATGTTCCCAGTCTTCCGGCTGGACATGCCAGGCCGTTAGTGGGTCTTTCTCCAACGCCTTGAATCGACGTCTTTGCTCCTTCTGGCTGATGTGGAGCCAGAACTTGATAACCACGTAGCCATCGTCGGCGATGGTGCGTTCAAAGTCGACGATGTCCCGATAGGCTTTGCGCCACTCTGCTTCCGGCGTCAAGCCTTCGACACGCTCGACGAGCACACGCCCGTACCAGCTTCGGTCAAAAATGGCCATCTCACCATAGTTGGGTAGTTTCAGCCAGAATCGCCACAGCCACGGCATGTGCATTTCGAAAGTGCGTGGCGCCTGGATGGGGTAGAGTTTGAAGCCACGAGGTTCGAGCCGGCGGGTAAGGGTGTTGATGGATGTGCCCTTGCCGGCAGCGTCCCAGCCTTCGAAGACGATCACGCTGGGAACGCCGGCCTCCCAGCACGCCTTTTGCAGATCAAACAGCCGGCCACGCAGGCGGGGCATCTGGGTTTTGTACTCTTGCTTGGACAGCTTTCGCGTGAGGTCTACTTTCTCAAGCATGTCTCAGCTCCACTAGATAGTTGTGAATTGTTAATACCTTGACAATGCCACACTTCATTAGGAACAAAACCTGAACGCTGTCATTGTGAGTCCTTCGACCGGCTCAGGATGAACTCCGCGAAGCAATCCCCCCGTTTGCCCAGCGAGGAGATTGCTTCCCTTCGGCAGGCTCAGGGCAGGCTCTGCAAAAAACGCTCCTACTAATGACATCGTCCTGAACGGTGTCATTGCTTTATGAGTGACGCCATGGCGTCATGGGCCAACTCGCAATGACATAAAGCGCAATGTGACGATGAACTGTGAATTGTCTTGCGATCACAACACCGCCACCGCTGCCGCCACGGACTGGCTAAACTCCAGGCTCTGGAAGCGCGCCCATACGTCGGGAAAGGTGTGTACCAGATGCTGGATTTCGCTCTGCTTGGCGGCAAGGTAGGCAGCCACGCCGGGCGCAACAACGGGCGCGGCCGGCAGCGACACTTTCTTGCCCTCTTTGTGGCCCCAGGTCCCCCACGTCAGAAAATCGCGCAACAGGTTCGAGGCCACGCCGGCATCCTGGAGATCGCCCAGGTGATCCTGCAACGTTTTGCACTCATCGATCACGTCCCCGGCTTCCGGTCCGAGTACTTCCTGAAAGAATTCCAGCGTGTAGCGCAGCCGCTTGACTGCGATGCGGAGCTGGTGTAGACGCCCCAGCGGCACATTCGACCCGGCCACCCACTCATCGTAGGCCCGCACGTGCGCCAGGCGGTCGTACACGACTATCGGGACCACATGCCGCAATCGGTGAGGCCGTGGCTCGCCGGCCTCCGACATCACGGGTAGTGCGCCGGCCCCCGGATATTGCAGAAACTCGCCGAACCGTTCTTTGAACCGGCGATAGCGATCGCTGTCCAGATACGTCAGCATCCGTTCCCGCGCCGCTTCGCGCTCGGCCGCCCACACCGCCAGCAGCGGGTCCAGCGCGCCCTGCTGCTCCGCAGGGAGCGTGTCGAGGTAGGCCTGCATCTTTTCGCCGAATACATCCAGGTCGCGCACGGCACCCAACGCGCGACCGGTACGTCGCAGCCCTCTGATGTAGGGTTTCATCTGCTTCGGGTCCAGGAAGTCGCCGAAGACTGGCACAGCGGCCCGCATCCGTCGAGTGGCCACCCGCATGTCGTGCAATTCCTCGATGTCCTCGCCCAGGCGAGTGCCCGGTTCGTGATATGCCATGCGTTGAAAATGGACGTAGAAGGTCTTGCGAGCGGCTTCGGCCATGGAGTCGTCTGGTTCCAGGCCGGGCGTCTTGGGCGGTCTGGACAACGGGGGTTCGATAGTCTGATCAGATGGGGTTTCTGGTGCTTGAACGACGGGGGGGCCGCCGGCGGTCGCCGCAACCTGGGCAGGCTCGGTTGGGGGCTTGGCGTCCGGCCCAGGTCCCGCCTGCGGTGGCGGAGCCGGCTGCTCGGGTTCCGGCAGTTCAAGGGCGTCGGCATCAGCCTGATGCTGGTCTTCGCGAGGGGTCTCCTCGAAAAACGCCAGCGCGCGCTCAAACTTCGATCGAGGCTCCGGCCGCAAGGCCCATTCTACCTCCAGGTGGACGACGATGGCCGCCAGATCGTTTTCGGTTCCCTCCTCGGCCAGCTCCACCTCCAGTTCAGAATAGGCGTGTCGCTTGTTGTCGCCGGTCATGGTCACCCTGTCCAGGCTCAGTTCGGCCACCAGCCGTTGTCCACGGGTCAGGGGGCGGACGATGCGTGTCTGTTGCAGGTCGAACAGGGGGATCAGGGGGGCATCGCCGATCAGCTCGAGGACCTTTTCACGCAGTGGGCCGGCCGGCCACTCCGCCGGCGGCCGGTACGCTGGCAGCGTTTCCTGCAACTCCTCGCGGCGGTGGACAGCCCCCTCGGTCGATGTGAACCGCTTGAGGGTCATCACGACTTCCCCGCCCTGCTCGCGCCGGCGACAGACGTGGCCGGCGGCGAGGATCTGTCGATCGGCTGTATCCAGGAACGTGTCGTGCACCTGCCTGACCTGAGCCTCGGAGAGTGCGAAGCCGGCGAGTATGTCAAGCGTCTGCAGGCGCTTGAACGCATCCATATCTGGCAGGGCAAATTTCGCCTCGATTTCCATGCTTCATCTACCTCACGACTGGGGCCGCCGGCAGCTCGGGGACGTATGGCCTGCGTTGCCAGGATGCCGGGTATCCGCAGTTCGACAGACGCAGTATATGGTATTGTATCAGACAAGCACGGCGTGTGCAAACTGCGGGTTGGTGCTCTTGCTGAGGATAGGCCCGTGTGGTATACTCTTTCGGACGGAAACGCTCGAACCAAGCGCGCAAGGCGGGAACAGCTTCGGCCCTGATTGGAAGACCGGGATGACAAAAATCCTCGTGGTGGACGATGAGGCAACGATCCGCGAGACGTTGCAATACAATCTCGAGAGAGAAGGCTACCAGGTGATTACTGCCTCCGACGGTCTGGAAGCGCTGGACGTGGCGCGCCGCGACAAGCCAGATCTCATCATCCTGGATTTGATGTTGCCCGAACTCGACGGTCTCTCCGTCTGCCGTGCGATCCGCCGGGAGAAAGAGACACCCGTCATCATGCTGACCGCTCGTACCGGCGAGATGGATCGAATCGTCGGGCTGGAGACGGGCGCCGATGACTATGTGGTTAAGCCGTTCAGCCTGGGCGAACTGCTGGCGCGGGTGCGCGCAGTGCTCCGCCGCGCGCCGGCCACCCGCCGGCAAGACGTGCTCGAATCGGGCGACCTCCGGCTGGACCTCATCGCCCGCCGCGCTACGCTGGGCGACCAGGAAGTCTCTCTCACCCCGAAGGAGTTCGATCTGTTGGCAGCGCTCATGCGTAATGCCGGCGCTGTCCTCTCACGTGATTTGCTCCTCACCAAAGTCTGGGGTTACGACTATCTCGGCGACAGCCGAACCGTTGACGTACACATCCGCTGGCTGCGCGAAAAGATCGAAAAAGACCCGTCGAGGCCAGCACTGATCGCGACGGTGCGCGGCGTGGGGTATCGGTTTGAGGGTGAGTAGGGAGTGAGCGGGGGTTTGATGGTGTTTGGTACTGCGTATTGCGTATTGCGTGAGGTGCGTTTCGCAATGAAGAGATACGCAATACGCAGTACGCAATACGCAATTCCTCTGACGGGACTGCCTTGATGCCTGCTGTCGTCAATTGGCTTCTCTTCGCTGCGGTGCTTCTCGCCCTGCTGTGGTGGGTGCGCGTTCTGCGCCGGCGAATCCGGCTGGACGAATACCGCATTGCACGACTGGAGCGCGATGCTGTCAACCTGCGGGACGAATGCCACGGAGCCCAGGCGTCACTCGAGGCCCTGGCTGACGCGTCGCCCGAAGCACTTCTGCTGGTCGATCACCAGCGTCGCGTGACCGCCATGAACGCTGTCGCGCGAACCATGTTTGGCGGTGAGGCGGGTCGCACCGTTGTCGAGACGACGCGGAGTCACGAGGTTCATCAAATCGTCATGGATACCCTGGCCAGCGGGAATACGCTGTCGCGCCAGCTCGCGGCCGATGACCACGTGCTGCGCGTGCAGACCGTGCCGGTCGAGGGAATGGGGGCGGCGGTCTCGTTGCAGGATCTGACGGAGCTGGGCCGGCTCGCCCGCGCGCGGCGTGACTTTGTGTCCAACATCTCCCACGAGTTACGGACTCCACTGACCTCCATCAAGCTGCTGGTGGAGACCCTGCTCGGCGGGGGGCTCGAGGACCCAGAGATGGGACGCCGGCTGCTGACCAGGATCGAGACCCAGGTGGACACGCTGGAGCAACTGACCCAGGAGCTGTTCGACCTGTCGGAGATTGAGTCGGGGCGTGCGCCGATCCGCATGACCGAGACCCTGATCTCCGGTCTGGTGGATGGGGTGATGAGCCGGCTGGGACCCCAGGCAGAGCGCAAGGAGATGGGCCTGGAGAACGAAGTGCCGGCGGAGATGTGCGCCCTGGCGGACGCCGAGAAGGTGGAGCGCGTGCTGACCAACCTGCTCCACAATGCCATCAAGTTCACGCCGGCCGGCGGTCGCGTCTGGGTCAGGAGTCAGGCAGTGCAGGTGACGTCGGAAGAGGCGGGCGCTTCTCTGCCACCGGACTTGCCGGCGGACCATCCTCGCGGCGAGTGGATCGCGGTGAGCGTGCTGGACACGGGGCCAGGCATCCCGCCGTACCATCTTCCCCGGATTTTCGAGCGGTTGTACAAGGTCGATCCGTCGCGCAAGGCCGGCGAGGGCACGGGCCTCGGCCTGGCCATAGCGAAACATATTGTGGAGGGGCACGGCGGCTGGATTTGGGCGGCGAACCGGGAGGGTGGTGGCGCGGTGTTCACGTTTACGCTGCCGGCGTGCGGGCAGAGCAGCGCGTTGGAGGTTCAGAGCCACGGATCAACGGAAAGGCACGGATAGGATTGAGGTGAAAGCCGGGCGTTGCTGCTGATCCGTGGTTCTGGCTTGCAGGCCGGCGAACGCGGTGGTATAATGGTCGTCGGTCACATCCAACCGAACCTGAGTATTGGGAAGAGGAAACCTATCAAGCATTCACAGAGAAGTATCGTACGATCTGGGAAGCGTGCTACCAACTAGGAGCGGCCGTCTACACGCAGGAGCCGCTCGACGAGAGGACGTGAGAGCTTGTGAAGTTCGGTAGGCAGTGGGTGACGAATCTCAGTTTGTGGCCTCGCATGGCGCTGGCCATGAGCCTGGGTTTTCTGGCACTCTTCGTTGCCTTCTCAACTCTGAGCGAGCGAGCTCTGCATGAGAGCACCGACCGTATCCTGGAAGAACGCTTGGTCATCTCCCAGATGTCCGCCGGCCAGCTTGACAGTCTACTGCAACGAGCCGTGGGTGAACTGGAACAGGCGCCCCGCTTCGGTGATTTCGACCCTGCTGATCCAGACCTGTCGGACGAGGCCCACACGCTCGCCCACACCTATGTCCGGGGCGGTACCTTCACGTCAGGCATCGCCTTCCTCGATACGACCGGACGTGTGGTTCTCTCCCATCCGCCTGCGCTGTACCAGCAAGGCGCCAACCTTGCTGGCCTGTCCCACGTGGCCCAAGCGCTACATCATCGCGACGTCACCGTTTCCACGCCTTTCCGTAGCCCCGTCAGCAACGAACCAGTCGCTGCCGTCACCGTCCCCATTTACGATGGCACCCGTCTCTTAGGTCTTCTCAGCGGTCTTATCAATCTCAATAGCTCGGCAATGAAGATCCCCCTGCAACAGGCGGCCAAACTTGGCCGTACGGGTCATGCCATCCTGGTAGATGCCCAGGGACGGGTTTTGGCCTCCACGTTTGGTTTGCCTTTTCTTTCTCCGGGCGAGCACGCTACGTTTTACCGTCAAGCCATGTCTCACGGACAACCGGTGGTGGATACGGTTCCCTTCGAGTTCGATCAACCTGATGAGCCCTACGGACATCAGCATGTGATGGCCTTCGCCCCGCTGCAGATGGCTCCGTGGGGCGTAGCCGTAGGAGGAGATGTCGACGAGACTTTCGCTGGTGTGACGCGGCTGCGGATCGGGCTCGCGCTCTTGGGCACACTCTCACTGGCCAGTATTTGGACGGCGACCATGATCGGCGCCCGGCGTCTCGTGCGACCTGTACAGCGTCTGACACAAGCGGCACAGCGGATTGCGAATGGAGACCTGCACACACCTCTCCACGCGGCAGAGGGAGGTGAGATTGGTGCTATGGCCGCTGTCCTGGAACGAATGCGCACGCTGTTATTGGCTAATATTGAGGAGTTGGCCGGGTGGAATGAAATGCTGGAGACCCGCGTTGCAGAGCGAACTGATGAACTCCGCCAGCAACAGACACTGGCTCAACAGCTTCTTCGCCGCGTCATCACGGCTCAAGAAGAGGAGCGCGCCCGGCTTTCTCGAGAGCTTCACGACGAGATAGGCCAAACATTGACGGCTGTTCAACTAGGTCTGGATCGCCTGTCTAGAACCTCGCCGGCCGTGGACTCAGATGCGTATGAGCATGTCAGGCGGGTTCGGGTGCTTGCAGAAAAGGCGCTCGCCGATTTGCGACACATCATTACGGCGCTGCGCCCCGGGGTGTTGGACCAATTGGGCCTGCTGCCGGCCCTGGGTTGGGTGGCCGATCATACCCTGCGCCCTCTGGGCCTGACAGTAAACATCGACGCCGACGGCCTGCAGGAGCGGTTGCCTGGGGAAGTCGAAACTGTTCTCTTCCGCATTGCCCAAGAGGCTATGAGCAACGTAGGTCGCCACAGTCGCGCCAGCCAGGTGAACATCCACTTGCAGCGCAACGATTGCGATGTCACCTTGACGGTAGATGATGATGGACATGGATTCGATCTCACCTCAGTTACTGACTCGCTAGACTACAGTCGGGGGCTGGGTCTAGCCGGCATGCGAGAGCGTGCCTCGCTGGCCGGCGGTAGGGTACTTGTGGACAGCGCTCCCGGAAAAGGAACGTCGGTCAGTGTCATCGTACCTATCGCTGGGTTCACTGGCCATAGCACAGAGGATTGTGAAGAATCTGGACAGTCCGGAGGAGGGTCGTGAAGTGGCGACATTGATTCGACTCATCGTTGCCGATGATCATGTGGTCGTACGGGAAGGACTGGTGGCGCTGTTGGAGGAAGAGCCAGATTTGCAGGTGGTGGGCCAGGTCGGTACCGGTCGCGAAGCTGTCAACATAGCAACGCAGCTCCGACCCGACATTGCCTTGCTCGACATCGCCATGCCTGACATGAACGGACTGGAGGCAACGCGTCAGATCTTGATCGAGGAGCCTGAGGTCAATGTACTGATCCTCACCATGCATGACGAAGAAGTGTTTTTCTTTGAAGCACTCCGAGCAGGCGCAGCCGGCTATGTCCTGAAGGGTGCTCGTAGTGACGAGTTACTTAGCGCCATTCGGGCCGTCCACGACGGCGGTGTCTACCTGCCGCCTGTGTTGGCCGGCCGACTCGTGCAAGATTACCTGGCTCGCGAATCCGACCCGTCTCCCGATGATCTCCTCACACCTCGAGAGCAAGAGGTACTGACCCTCATTGCTCAGGGACTGACGAACCGTGACATCGCCGAGGTTCTGACACTGAGCATCAACACTGTCAAGACCCACCGCCTCCATATCTATCAGAAGCTTGATCTGCGCGACCGTGCCGGGTTGGTGGACTACGCTTTGCGGCGTGGGCTACTGAGCCCCTGACAGGCAAAAATCACCCCTGGTTTTCCGCAATATCACCCCAAGCGGGTGATCCTCCTGCACCGCGATTGTGATATAATAAGGTCATAGGTGCGAAGGAGCCGAAGGCTCCTTCGCCGTCTGCACCCGATTCTTGTTGTGTGTCATTCTCAATCCCGCTGTCTAGTGTGCAAGGAGGAAGCAATGAGAAGATCCATCGCGTTGGGCCTGATCTTGGTCGTTACCACATCGCTGCTGGTGGTTGCCGTGGTAAGTGCTCAAACCGGCTCCGTCAGCCGGGGTGGCCGGCTGTACGACAAGTGGTGGGGCGAGATTGGCGCTGATGCGCCGACGGTCGATCACCCACTGTGGGCTTCGCAATCCACTAACAAGCGGTCCGGCAAGGACACGTGGCGCTGCAAGGAGTGCCACGGATGGGACTATATGGGCAAGGACGGCGCCTACAGTTCCGGGTCCCACATGACGGGCTTCCCCGGTGTTTTCGATGCCGCCCAGAACAAGTCCACGGATGATCTGATAGCCGCCCTCAAAGGCGCCACGAATTCCGATCACGATTTCTCATCGTTAATGGACGATCAAGCAATTCTCGATCTGGCAACATTCATGAAGGTCGGTATCCTTGACGACCGTGAATATATCGACTATGCTGCCAAGGCTCCCAAGAACGGCGACGCGGCGCATGGCAAACAGCAATTCGATAGTCTGTGCTTTGCCTGCCATGGTACGGACGGCACCAAGATTAACTTCGGGCCGGCAGATGCGCCAGAGTATGTCGGCACTGTGGCAAGCGATAACCCGTGGGAGTTCTTCCACAAGGACCGCTTCGGTCAGCCGGGCTCCGACCCGGCCATGCCTTCGACGTATGACCTGGGGTGGAGTGTGCAGGACGTTGTAGACGTGATGGCTTACGCCCGGACGCTGCCTACCGGCGAAGAAGGGCCGGCCGCGCTGCCGAAGACCGGTAAGGAGCAATCGGTCTGGGTATACCCACTAATAGCCGCTGGTCTGCTTGTGTTGATGCTTGGCCTTGCTTTGCGAACTGTGCAGACGCGCCGGCGAGTTCTCTAGTACACTTGTCTGTATATCGTCCTGCGCTGCTGTTAAGCTGATAGCGTACTGAGTAGCGAAGCGTATCGAGGGGTGCGGGTTTAGCAACAATTCGTTGTCAAACCCGCACCCTGCGATTTTCTCTCCAACACGCACCGGCTGCCAGCCGGAGGCTAAGATCAGTAGCATTGGTGTGCCGGCCACACCATTGTGCCCCCTACGTCTGCCCATTAAAAACCCTTAACACAAACTTAATTGGACCTTAAAACCAACTTGAACGCCCCTTAATTCACCCATGATACAATTCCTCCTGAATGATCAAGAGAGAATCAAACAGGAGGAAACGAAACGTGATTGGTATCTCAAAGCGCGGCTGGCTGGCCGGCCTCATCTCCCTGCTGGCGCTCGTTGCCGTTGCCTGCGGCGGCGGTGGGCAGCCGGCCCAGCCGGCCTCCGCCCAACAGCCGGCCGGCACCATTAACATCGACGGCTCCAGCACGGTCTTCCCCATCACCCAGGCTGTGGCCGAAGAATTCCAGCTCGACCACCCCAACGTCGATGTGCCGGTGGGCATCTCCGGCACTGGCGGCGGCTTCAAGAAGTTCTGCAATGGCGAAACCGACATCTCCGACGCCTCGCGCCCCATCAAGCCGTCCGAAGAGGAGGCGTGTGCCGCCAAAGGCATCGAGTGGATCGAGCTGAAAGTCGCCTTCGACGGCCTGTCCGTCATGGTCAACCCGGCCAACGACTTCGCCCAGTGTCTGACTACGGAGGAACTGAACCGGATTTGGGAACCCAACAGCTCCGTCAAAACCTGGGCCGACGTGCGTCCAGAGTGGCCGGCGGAGCCCATCGTCTTCTTCGGTCCCGACGCAGACTCCGGCACCTTCGACTACTTCACCGAGGAGATCAACGGCGAGGCCGGCGCGACCCGCACCGACTACACCCCATCAGCCGATGACAACGTGCTGGTGCAGGGCATTGCCGGCGACAAAAACGCTCTCGGCTATTTCGGCTACGCCTACTACGTCGAGAACACCGACAGGCTGAAGCTGGTGGCCGTGGACAGCGGCGATGAGTGCGTGCTGCCGAAGCCCGAGACCATTGAGAGCAGCGAGTACGCCCCCCTCAGCCGGCCTCTCTTCATCTACGTCCGCAAGGATTCCCTGGAGCGACCCGAGGTGAAGGCTTTCGTCGATTTCTACCTGAGCGATGCCGGCATAAGTCTGGTGCCCGAGGTGGGCTACGTGAACATCAGCCAGGACGCCATCGAGCAGCAGCGCCAGAAGCTCGCCCGTTGAACGTTTCACAAGTGAAAGCTGATGGAGCAATCGGTATCGACTGTTAGAACGCGGGAAAGTCTGGCTGCGGCCGATTTCCCGATACGGACCACACTACGCCGGCTGCGGGAGCGGGCTATCGCGGCTCTGCTCTTCGCAGCCGGCCTCATCTCGATCCTGACCACCGTCGGGATCATCCTGTCTCTGCTCGCAGAGACGGTCAGCTTCTTTGGCCGGCCCGAAGTCAGCCTGAGCGAATTCTTCACCGGCACGCAGTGGACACCCCAGTACGCGCCGCCGCAGCAGGCCTTCGGCATCTGGCCGCTCATCAACGGCACGCTGGTGATCGCCGCAGGCTCGGCGCTGGTGTCGCTGCCCATCGGGGTTGCCAGCGCGGTCTACCTGAGTGAATACGCTTCGGATCGCGTCCGCAGCCTGCTGAAGCCGATCTTGGAGATCCTGGCCGGCATCCCTACTGTCGTCTATGGCTACTTCGGCATCACCTTCATCACTCCGCTGCTCCAGAATGTGATCCCAGGCCTGAAGGTGTTCAATGCGCTGGCGGCCAGCATCGTGGTGGGCGTGATGATCATCCCCATGATTTCCTCGATGAGCGAGGATGCGATGTACGCAGTGCCGCGTTCGCTGCGCGAAGCCGCTTATGCCATGGGGGCCACCAAATTGGAGGTGTCAACGCAGGTGGTGCTGCCGGCGGCGCTATCCGGCATCCTGGCATCCTTCATCCTGGCCCTGTCGCGGGCCATCGGCGAGACCATGGCCGTGACCATGGTAGCCGGCCAGTTGGCCCACATCACCCTCGATCCGCGAGAGTCGGTCATGGCGATGACGGCCTACGTCGTCAACGTGAGCCTGGGCGACACGCCCTATGGCTCGGTGGAATACCAGTCCATCTTCGCCGTCGGCATGGTGCTGTTCGTGATCACCCTCGGCATGAACATTCTCAGTCACTGGGTGGTCAAGCGGTATCGGGAGGTGTACCAGTGAGCACGCAGCAAGCTACCCGCCAACAATCGGGCTTTCTGTCAGAAGCGGAGTTCGAGCGGCGACTCGCGCGACGCAACGTGTGGGGTCGATTCTGGCAGGCGGGCTTTCTGTTAGCTGTCCTGTTCGGTGTCGCCATGTTGGGGATGCTGCTCATCGATATCGCCGGCGAATCGGCAAGCTGGGTTGTCACGCGGCAAAAGGTTGACCGGCGCGGCCAGGTTCAGCTCGAATTGGTCGAAGATTACCCGCTGGTTGAGGGTTGGCGCCAGCGCGCGGAAATCCGCGCCGGCCTGGACGACGGTGAGACGTTCGGGCTGCACTTCTGGCTCAACCCGGGCTTCGCCCGCCAGCCGGCATCGCGCAAGCCGCTCCAGGCCGGCATCTGGCCGGCTCTGGTCGGCACCCTGATGCTGATGGTCCTGGTGGCCCTGTTCGCTTTCCCCATCGGGGTGATGACGGCGATTTATCTGGAGGAGTACGCACCGCAGAACCGGCTCACAGAGATCATCCAGATCAACATTGCGAATCTGGCCGGCGTGCCCTCCATCGTTTACGGGATGCTCGGCCTGGCGTTCTTCGTGCGCGCCATGGGCAGCGTGACGAACGGACGCTCGGTTCTTTCCGGTGCGCTGACGCTGGCGTTACTGATCTTGCCGGTGATCATCATCAATGGGCGCGAGGCCATCCGAGCCGTGCCATTGTCGATCCGGCAGGCGGCTTATGCGCTGGGCGCCACGAAATCGCAGGTGGTGTGGAGCCACGTGTTGCCCATCGCGATGCGAGGCGTTCTGACGGGCACCATCATCGCGCTATCCAGGGCCATCGGCGAGACGGCCCCGCTGATCATGATCGGTGCGCTGACCTACATCGCGCGAGCGCCCAACGGCATCACGGATCGCTTCACCGTGATGCCGATCCAGATTTTCAACTGGGCATCGCTGCCGCAGCAGGCGTTCCGCAACGCCGCCGCTGCCGGCATCATCCTGCTGCTCGTGGTGCTCCTGTCGATGAACGCATCGGCGGTCTACCTGCGTTACTTCTTTGAGAGAAAGGCAAGATGACAGCATTGGATACAGTTTTCCACAGCCAATTCGCCCTGGCCGACATCGCACGTGGTGAAAGGGATGGGGCGACGTCGCAGCGCAATGGCCGGCTCATCATTCAGGCTGACGACATGAATGTGTGGTACGGCGACACTCGCGCCATTCAGGACGTCAACCTGGAGATTCCCCGCCACCAGATCACGGCCATTATCGGGCCGTCGGGATGTGGCAAGAGCACCCTTCTGCGCACTTTCAACCGGATGAACGACCTCATCCCATCGGCTCGGACTGAGGGGCGGGTCGCGTTCATGGGGCGCAACATCTACGATCCTGACGTCGATCCGGTGGAGGTGCGACGTCGCGTGGGCATGGTGTTCCAGAAGCCGAACCCATTTCCCAAGTCGATCTACGAGAACATCGCCTGGGGTGTGCGCATCAACGATTTCCAGGGCGACATGGATGAGTTGGTGGAGCGTGCGCTGCGGCGGGCTGCGCTGTGGGACGAGGTGAAGGACAAGCTGCACGAGAGCGGATTGGCGCTATCGGGTGGTCAGCAGCAGCGGCTGTGCATCGCCCGCGCCATCGCTGTGGAGCCGGAAGTGATTCTGATGGACGAGCCGGCCTCCGCCCTGGACCCCATCGCCACACTCAGGATCGAAGACCTGATGCAGGAGCTGAAGGAGCGGTACACCATCGTCATCGTCACCCACAACATGCAGCAGGCTGCCCGCGTGTCGGACTACACCGCCATGATGATGCTGATCGATGCCGGCACCGAGCCCAGCCGAGGTGACTCGCGGGCCGGCACGGTCATCGAGTTTGGGGAGACGGACCAGATCTTCACGCGGCCGCAGGACAGGCGCACGGAGGACTACATTACCGGGCGGTTCGGATGATGTTCTCCAGACACCAAGCCGTAACTGGGTCGCCGAACTGGCTGAGCCAGGCTAGACAAAAACGTCATCTTGGTGTAAAGTAGGGGTACGATATGAGAAAAGAGAGCATAGCAATTTGTGAATGGACGACCAAAGGTGACGAATCTGAAACCGGATATAGCGCCATTGCCCATCAACGGCGGATCTGGCGATAGCCCGGCTCAGGGAGCAAGCGACGTCGGCTGGGTTCGCGCGCTTCCCGCCGCCGGCAACCAGAAACTGCAAATGCTGTTAGATCACATCGGCCAAGACACCAAACTTCACCAACTCTGGCGCGTGGCCAACGTTAACGCTGTGACCCGAAGCGGGATCACCGACCACGGTCCCGAACACATCGGCATCGTCGCCGGCCACGCCCTGCAGCTCCTGCGCCTGCTGGTCCAGGCCGGTATCCGGCCGAACATTGTCAAAGACTATGGCATGACCGTCGAAGACGCTGAAATGATCGTTGTACTCGCCTCCTGCTTGCACGACATCGGCATCAGCGTACACAGAGACAACCACGAGCAGTACAGCCTGATCATGGCCGAGCCGGAAGGACGCAGACTGTTGAGCGGCGTCTATAAAGAGCCTGAACTGACGACCATTGTGAGCGAGATGTTGCACGCCGTCATTGCCCACCGGTGGGATGTGAGCTGTTTGACCCTGGAAGCCGGCGCTGTCAAGGTTGCCGATGCACTGGACATCACCAAAGGGCGGTCACGCATCCCATTTGAGGCCGGCAGCACCAACATCCACTCGGTGTCGGCCGCTGCCATCGACGACGTGCACATAGGTCCCGGCGATGATCTGCCCGTCTGCATCGAAATTCGCATGAGTAACTCAGCCGGCATCTTCCAGATCGACGAGCTGCTCAAGCGGAAGCTGCGCAATTCGACCCTCGCACCCTACGTGCAGGTTCTCGCCCGCATCGAAGGCGAAACTGAGAAACGGCTGGTCCCCTTCTACAGCATGGAATGATTTGGGGATGCTCAGAAGAGCCAGGGCAACTTGGAGGGGTTTGTCCTGGCTCTTCTGGAGGAGAAAACGCAACAACATTGTATCACAATGGGCCTGGAATCGCTTGACCCCCGACCCATGTTTGGCCTACGCCGGCCCTACCCTCAGTTGACAAAGGCTGCAAAACCGACTATACTCATACTATCAATAGAATATCCATAAGCAATACCTTCGGGGCAGGGTGAGGTATGCCCGGCATATCAATTCCCGACCGGCGGTATACGTTAGATAGCTGGATGGCTGGAGAATAGGAGCCATCTATCTATCCAGCCCACTAGCCATCTAACGTGAGCCCGCGAGCCTTATGGCTGATTCCGGTGAGAGGCCGGAGCCGACGGTATAGTCCGGATGGGAGAAGGTGTAACGTGACGTTGCGCGGCAACAGTGTGTGTGGAGTCTACATCCCCGAGCTTCTCCGTGAGAGAAGCTTTTTTGTGGGGGTGGTCCTGCGCAGCAGCCTCGCGTATACCTGCGTATGTATTTTCCCCGAGGGTCGAGCGTTGATCCTCGGGGTTTCTGGTTTATGGCCGGCAGTGGCGGCTCCAATGTGTTGGCGGTATCAATGGGCATAGCGTAATCAAGGACTACGATGGTCATGTTTAGCGACGGAGACAGTATCATGGAATTGACACAGGTTGCCTCACGAAGAACTATTGCCGGCCGACGATCGGTCTGGCGCCGTCCGGCCTCACCGTCACCGATCCGGTTGAAGCCCCTCGCTGTGCCGCTGTCCATCGTCTTGCTGATTGGCGCTTGGTCTGTTCTGGCCCGATTCTATCCCGCGTGGATCCTGCCCGGACCGGCCCAGGTCTGGCGCCGGTTCGTTCAGGTCGCTGGAGATGGGACGTTGCTTCGGCATACTCAGGTGACGTTGACGGAGGCGCTGTTGGGATTTGGTATTGGGTTCTGTGTGGCCGGCATCCTCGGCTTCGTGCTTGCCAAGTCTCCAACCCTCGAACGATTAGTAGCGCCTTACATCGTGGCGTCCCAATCGACGCCGGTCATTGCTGTTGCCCCATTGCTGATCCTGTGGTTTGGCGCCGGCCTCCTGTCAAAGGTCTTGGTGTGTGCCCTGGTCGTGTTTTTCCCGATGCTTGTCAACACGGTGATCGGGCTGCGGTCCATCGATTCTGAGTACAGGGACCTTTTCAAGATGCTTGATGCTTCCATGTGGCAGACCTTCACCAAGTTGGAACTGCCTGCGGCGTTGCCGGTTCTCTTCGGTGGTTTTCGAGTCGGCATTACACTGTCTGTCGTCGGCGCTGTCGTTGGCGAGTTCCTCGGCTCAGACCAGGGACTGGGGGCGTTGATCAACATCGCCCGAGGCCTGTTTGACACGCCACTGATGTTCGTTGCTCTATTCACGTTGATCACCATCGCAATGGCGTTGTATCTGTCGATCGCTTTACTGGAACGCGCTTTCATTCGTTGGCGCTAGGCCCAACAACGAATGACCAGGCCTGCGCTATGGGTGGGTTCTTGCATTGGTCATCAATGGTAGCTTGACAATGGCACATTCGGAGCCTGGCGAATGAATTCGCGGCAACGATTGCAAAACCCGCCTTCGCGGGTTGAGTTCCAGTCGCCGCAGGGCGACCCTTCGACAGGCTCAGGACGTCGCTTCGCAAGGGTTGGTGCAGTTTCAACTGCCGAACAGTGGAATGTGCCATTGTCAAGGCAGTCATTCGGCGGCAAATACAGTGGGAGACTAACATGGTTCGAACAAAACTTATCATTCTCCTTGTACTGGCAACGATCCTGACGGCTTGCCGTACGACCTCAGTCTCTACGCCGGCTACACCTGAAGGTCAACCGACGGAGCAAGAGCCTGAAGCTTCAACGGCCACGAAGCTGCCTCCCACAAAACCGCCTGCTACCCCGACCGTGAGGCGATCCCAAGCGGCTGACATCAGCCCGCTGACACCGGTCATCCTCTCAATGGGCTTTGTGCCCAACGTCCAGTTTGCGCCGTTCTACGTGGCTGTAGAAAAGGGCTACTTCGCCAGTCAGGGCTTGACGGTCGAGTTTGACTACGGGATGGAAAACGATCTGCTGCAACTGGCCGGCACGGGCAAGCGCCAATTCGTCGTGGGCAGCGGTGATCAGGTCATTCTGGCCCGCTCGCAGGGGTTGCCTGTTGTTTATGTGATGAATTGGTACCGCCGTTTCCCCATCGTGGTCTTTTCGGTGGAGGATCTCAATCGGCCAGAGGACCTGGCCGGCAAGACAGTAGGGCTGCCCGGTCTGTTCGGGGCCAGCTACGTCGGCTGGCAGGCACTGCTGAACGCGGCCGGCATCGATCCTGCGCAGGTCAATGTCGAAACTATTGGCTTTACCCAGGCTGAAGCAGTGGCCGCCGGCAAAGTCGACGCGGCGGTCGGCTATGCGATGAATGAACCCATCCGACTCCAGCAAGAAGGTTACACTCCGAGCATCATTGAGGTAGCAGAATACAGCGATCTTGTCGCCAATGGTATCATCACCAACGAGAAAACCATCAGTGAAAACCCCGATCTAGTGCAGCGGGTCGTTACAGCCGTGCTTCTGGGTCTTCAAGATACCATTTCCGACCCGGAGGGCGCAGTCGACATAACTCTGACAATCGTTCCAGAGGCCGGCGAACAGCGCGACGCCCAACTGGCCGTGCTGAAGAAATCTATCGAGTATTGGAAGGCAGATCGGTTGGGGTACTCGGAGCCGGCGGCCTGGGAGGCTTCTCAGCAATTTATTCAGGATGTCGGTCTGATAGACGAGACGACTGACGTTACTCAGATGTTTACGAATCGGTTTGTGGAGAGCGCCGAACTTCCGTGATTCTCCGCTGACTCTGATTGAAACACTTCCAGCGACCACGTTCGTTCAGGTCAGTCGCTTTGTAAATCCTGAATGGTTGGTTGAGATCAAAGCTGACGCAGTTTTTGCTTGAGGAATGGCCGGACGGGGACGTCGCATCCCAAAAGACAGGCGAATTCCAAAAGATCTTTTATGGGCATGAATCGTTGGTTGAGATTCCTGCTGCGGGCCATATTGGCCCTCCTCCTCGCTGTGGCCTGGATGGTGTTCCCATTGCCGCTTTGGACTCCGCAGTGGCTCCTCTGGGTTCAGGTTCCAGTGGCCATCTTTTTGCTGATCTGCTATATCGGAAAGCTCCTCTACGATACCTTGTTCTACAGGCAGCTCCCATGGTAGAATACATCAAACCAGGGGGTAGGGGCGAGGCAAGCCGGAGAGCAGGTTTGTCTGCCGATGAGCCTGCTCTCCGGCTTGCCTCGCCCCTACGCCACGACCCGTTTCATGGAAGCAGGATCATCCTGAGAGGTGACCGTGGATGCTTTTGGCAATTGACATCGGCAACACAAACCTGACCTTCGGCGTGTTCGACGGCAAGCGGCAGCTCCAGCGGTGGAGAGCGGCCACCAGGCGCAGCCGCACGGCCGATGAACATGGCGTTCTCCTGACCCGTTTCCTGCGGATGGCCGGCCTCGAACCGGAACAGATAGCCGGCTGCGTCATCTCGTCAGTCGTACCGCCGCTGACTGCAGCGTGCGTGACAATGGCGCGCACTTACCTTCACACAGAGCCGCTGGTGGTCGGCCCCGGTGTACGCACCAAGATGCGAATTTTGTACGACAATCCGGCCCAATTGGGCGCCGACCGGCTTATCGACGCCGTTGGGGCGCGGGATGTGTACGGAGCACCGGTAATCGTGGTCGACTTCGGAACGGCTACGACGTTCAACGTGGTGGACGGCGATGGCAACTACCGGGGCGGTGCTATCGCGCCGGGCATTGGTGTTGCCGCGGAAGCGTTGGTGAACGCAGCAGCGCAACTCCCGCGCATCGAGCTGGTTTTCCCGCCGCGCGTGACAGCCACCAGCACCAGCGAGGCCATGCAATCTGGCGTGCTATACGGCTACCTGGGGCTGGTTGAAGGGCTGGTACGCCGGCTTCAGGTTGAGTGGGGCGATGATGTTACTGTCGTGGCAACCGGGGGGCTGGCCGGCATCGTCGCCGAGCGCACCGACGCCATCGATGTTGTAGACCAGAACCTGACGCTGGAGGGCCTCCGGGTGATCTGGGAGATCAACCGGAACGTGAAACGTGAAACGTAAGACGCAAGACGTAAGGGCATCGCGTTTCGCGTTTCACGTCGATTTCCTACGATGGAGATATTCAATGTCAATTCGCTTGCTGCAAGATAAGACCATCGTGTTGGGGGTGACGGGCAGCATTGCGGCCTACAAGGCTGTGGAGATCGCGAGCCGGTTGGTGAAGGCCGGCGCACACGTGGATGTGGCGTTGACCGAGGCCGCAACACGTCTGGTCGCCCCACTCACCTTCCAGGCCATCGTACATCGCCCCGTGGCAACGAACCTGTTTGATCCGCGTGGGGAACTGGGAATCGATCATGTTGCGCTGGCCAAACGCGCTGACGTGATTGCCATCGCCCCAATTACTGCCAACACCCTCGCCAAACTGGCTCACGGCCTGGCCGATGACGTGGTCAGCACGACGTTTCTCGCCG
>JBHHXF010000003.1:0-26810 GCA_046756905.1 Anaerolineae bacterium
TGGAAAATCCCCTGACTTTGCTGGGGCGCTACAAACACTTGACTTCCCTCCCCTCAGTCGAGAACGAACAAACCCATCCGAAGATCGACTGATGGACAACAGCAAGATACCTTGCCACCTTGATCCTTTAGATGTATACTTGAATCTGGGCTTGATGGGGTCTCTACCATGCTTGCTCTATTCCTTCATTCGATGTGAGCATGTTAACTGAGTACCCCCATGTTGTGCGGCAGACAGGGCAATTGCGATTTCGGAGGTATAGAAGGTGAACGCAGTAACACTCAATGAGGCTAAGCGAGGGCTAGAGAATTTGATCGTGCAAGTCATATCAGATGCCGAGCCAACTATCATCACCACTGATACTGGACAGCAAGTTGTCTTGTTGCCATTTGATGAGTTTAATGCCTGGCAAGAGACCGTTTATCTTTTGTCTACTCCTGCAAACGCTGCGCACCTGCGCCAGTCTATCGCCGAGGCACAGACTGGGAAAGTTGTGGAGCGGGAACTCATAGAACCATGAGATTGGTCTTCACTGAATCAGCCTGGCAGGACTACTTGTGGTTTCAGGAGAAAGATCGCAGACTGTTAAAACGCATTAATGCCCTGATTAAAGATACTCTGCGCACACCTTTTGAAGGGCTGGGAAAGCCAAAGCCGCTAAAGGCTGATCTGTCCGGATACTGGTCGCGTCGGATTGACTCAGAACATCGCCTGGTTTACGAGGTAACTGAAACCGACATCGTAATCATTGCCTGCCGTTTCCACTACGAAGAGTGACAGGGAAAGCCACGACTAGCCCGCCAGAAGTTGCGTTTCATTCCATTCAGCGGCCTCTCCGCCAACCCTCGCCCGCTGTCCATGAATGAATTCATGGTCTGCTACACAAAACACGTTAAAACGTGTTTCAACACGTTTTCCGTAGCAGACACCGAATTCATTCGGTGGACCATTCAGCGGCCTCCTCGGTGGGCCGGCCTGCTGCTCACAATCCTCCTCCTCGCCGGCTGCGCCACCCGCCCCGACCTCACCCAACCGCGCCACAGCCAGACCGCCGGCGAAATCTGGGGCGAGCAGACCGTCGGTCAGACGTTCATCGCCGAAAAAGACGGTCTGAACCGCATCGACGTGTTCCTGGCAACGTACGCTCGGGACAACGCCGGTCCAGTCATCTTCCACCTGCGCGAAAGCACAATCACCACTCAAGACCTGGCCACCATCCGGTTCGATGCCGCTGACGTCCAGGACAATGCCTACCGCCAATTCACATTTCCGCCACTCGGGGACTCCGAGAACCACGCCTACTACTTCTTTTTTGAAGCGCCGGAGGCCCGACCGGGCAACGCCATCACCGTGTGGGCCAGCCCGACTGACACGTACAGCCAGGGACAGGCCTACCTGGCCGGTCAGCCCCAGGCCGGCGACCTGGCCTTCCGCACCTACGCCGACTACAACCTCGTCCAGATTGGACGCGACCTGTGGCGGGGGCTGCGCCGGCACGCCAGCGCGGCCTTGCTCGCAGTCATCCTGTTTGTGGTTCCTGGCGCGGGGGTGTTGGCTCTGTGTGGGGGGGTATTGGGTATTGGATATTGGGTATTGGAGATTAGAGATTGGAGATTGGAAATTGGAGATTGGGAACTCGTCATTATGGCCGCCGGCCTCAGCGTGGCCATAGCCCCGCTGCTCATCCTGTTTGCTTCGCTGGCCGGCCTCACCCTCAACCAAGGCCCCGTCATCGCCTTGCTCATCCTGTGCGCAATCCTGGCCGTACTACCCACCCTCCACCAACATCGATTCCCAATCTCCAATACCCAATACCCAATACCCAATACCCAATACCCAATACCCCCTATCCTACTGCTCCTCATCTTCCTCATTTCCCTCGCCACAAGACTTCTGCTCGTCCAAGACCTGGTCGCGCCGATGTGGGGCGACTCCTACCACCACACCCTCATCGCGCAACTGCTGGTGAATCACGGCGGGCTATTTCAGTCGTGGGAACCCTACGCGCCGCTCCAGAGCTTCACCTACCACTTCGGCTTCCACAGCAACGTGGCGCTGTTCCACTGGCTCACGGGCACGCCAGTCCTGAAATCGGTCATCATCGTCGGCCAGATTCTCAACGCGCTGGCTCCGCTTATGATCTACCCGCTGGTACGCCGGCTGGGCGGCAGCGAATGGGCCGGCCTCACAGCCGTCCTCATCGCCAGCCTGCTCTCGCCAATGCCTGCTGGTTATGTCAATTGGGGGCGCTACACCCAACTCACAGGGATGATCGTCCTGCCTGTCGCAGCGACTCTGACTATCGACGCGGTCTCCAGCAAGGATAGGTCATGGCGTCAGCTGATCCTGGCCGGCATCGCCGTGGCCGGCCTGGCCCTGTCGCACTACCTGGTCACGCTGCTCTTCGTCCCGTTCGTACTGGCGTATCTGCTGTGGTGGAGCAGCACGCGCATCCAACGTCTGTGCGGGGGAGCAGAGGAGCAGAGGAGCGGGGGAGCAAGGGAGCAAGGGAGCCCGCTCCCCCCCTCTCCCAGGTTTGGGAGAGGGGGGTCAGGGGGGAGAGGGCCCGCCGAATCGCGGTCTCTGGGATCAGAAATCGCCCAGCCCTGGCTGCGAGCCGGCACTGTGGGCGTGACGGCCGGCCTCCTCATCTCACCGTGGATTCTGAATCTGCGGACCGGCTATCTGCCTCGGGTATTGGCCGGCCGCTTCGGTGGCGGCGCGGGAACCGCCTACTTCCAGACAACCTACAATGCCGTGGGAGACCTCTTCGCCTACGTGCCGCCGTGGTTGATCGCCCTGGCAGTCGCCGGCGCTCTGTGGAGCGGGTGGCAGCGCCGGCCTCTGGCCATCGTCACCAATCTCTGGACAGCGCTGCTGATCCTCATCACCAACCCCAACCTGATCGGGCTGCCCGGGGCGGGCGTGGTGAACAACTTCATGTTGCAGATCGCGTTGTATTTGCCGTTGTCGATGTTGGCCAGCGCCGGCGTTGGGGATTTGATCGAGCGGATCGTAGGTACTCAGGAGAACATTGAAGGGCGTGGGATGACGACTAAAGCCTGTCCTGAGGTCCCTCCTGAGGCCTGGTCCGGCCCAGGACGTGACGAAGGGCCAGGTCGAAGGATCGTTACTACGAACGTTCGGCAGATCATTGTTGCCACCCTCATCATCGTGGCAGCGCTGGCCGGCGCTCGCTGGCGGCTGATGGACCTGGACTACCGCTACCGCCTGGTGACGCCGGCCGACATGGAAGCCATGCAGTGGATCCGCGACAACACGCCTGCAGATGCGAAGTTCCTCGTGAATTCGCTCACCGCCTTTGGAGGGCACACTATCGTGGGCGACGACGCCGGCTGGTGGATCCCCTACTTCACTGGCCGGCGCACCATGGTCCCGCCGGCCACCTACGGCATGGAGACGTCTGACATCCTCAACTACCCCGGCCAAGTCGAGGCATTCTATCGAAATATAACCACGCATCCTCTGGACAGCCCGAGAGCCGCTGATGTGCTCCGCGCACAGGGCATCACCCACATCTACATCGGTGCTGCCGGCAACGGCCTTCTAGACCCCGCCATATTGCGCCAGAGCCCCTTTTACTACCCAGTCTACGACCGAGACGGCGCAATGATTTTCCAGGTGACGCAGTAGGCCATTGACACATTCGATGGTCTTGCTTCCGCGACAGACCTCATTTCCCTCGGTCATTCCCTTTCAAATAGGTCGCAGAGCGCTGTTAAGCCGTAGATAGCTCTTGTATCTCAGTTGAGTGATGTTACCCGCCTCGACTGCATCCTTTATGGCACAATCCGGTTCGTGGGTGTGGCTGCAATCCAGGCGAAACCTACATCGTCCAACATACGGCTGCATTTCGCGGAACAGGCCGGCCAGGTCTGAGCTATCAGTCTCCCACAGGCCGAAGGTCTTGATACCCGGCGTATCGACGACGCTCCCACCTCCGTCCAGGGGGAACATCTCCACATGACTGGTAGTATGCTTCCCCTTGCCAGTTGACTCGCTGATTTCTCTTACGCGCAGACCAAGGCCTGGCTGAACTGCGTTCAGCAAGGTCGTCTTGCCCACGCCAGACATGCCTACGAGGACTGAAATCTTCCCCTGGATCGTTTCTCGGAACGCTGCTATGCCTTCACCGGTGACAGCACTTGTCAGCGTCGCCGGATAGCCAATGTCCTCATAGATTTGCACCGTTTTCCACAGGCGCTGCCTCTTCGCCAGGTCCAGTTTGGTAATGCAGATCAGCGTGGGAATGCCGGCCTCCTCAGCCGCTGCTAGATACCGATCCAACAGACCCCACCTGGGCTTTGGCTGGGCGGCAGCCACGATGGGCACGAATTGATCAATATTGGCTACGATGACTTGCTCCAATGGCTTCGGGCCGGCGGCGTAACGAACCAGCTTGTTCCTACGGGGCAAAACTTCCTTGATCATGCCGGTACCATCGCCGGCATCCTCAAAACGGACCACATCGCCGACGGCAACCGGATCGACCCTCTTGATCTTCTCCACTGCCTGCACCCGCCGGAGCGTTCCAGACGACGGATCGGAGGTGGGGTAAATGAGACGTTTGCGCAGTCGGCTAGAGACCGAACAGACGAGGGTCCGTTCACCGCTTTGAACAAAGTAGTGTCCCAGATGCTTCTTGAACACGATACCCTGGTTCGGTCGGCTGGTATGTTCGACGCGGGCGTGAGTATATGTGGTCACTTGATGCTCCCTCTCCCGTATTACCGCCTTATCTCCTCGCGATCGTATCTTCTCAATAATCCGTGGTGGCGTAGGGGCGAGGCAAGTCGGAGAGCGGGTTCTTTTGCTTCGATACCACCCATCCGACTTGCCTCGCCCCTACTTCTTGAGAACATACTCGCGATCGATGTAACGACGAATTGTGCCACCTTCGACAGCCCAAATGCCCGTGGCGAAACGGTCGATGAATGCGCGGTCGTGCACCACGGCCACGACAGTGCCGGGGAAGGCGTCCAGCGCCGCCTCGAAGCGCTCGCGGGACGGGATGTCCAGGTGGTTGATTGGCTCATCCAGCAGCAGACAGTTAGCGCCGGCCACCACCAACTGCGCCAGAATCAGCCGTGTCCGTTCACCGTAGCTCAACTGGGGGATCGACACAAAGACGTCTTCGCCGGCAAACAGGAAGTAGTGCAAGAAGCTCCGCGCCTCGGTCTCAGTCATGGGCGCCGCCTGCCGGATGACGGACAGCGGCGTCCCATCGGGATCCAGGCCCTGCTGCGCCTGAGACATGTATCCCAGCCGCACATTGGCTCCCATGTGTACCTCACCCTCTGTCGGCGAGAGCTGGCCGGCAATGATTCGCAGCAACGTGGTCTTACCCGTCCCGTTGCGCCCCAACAACGCGATGCGCTCGCCGTGCTGAAGAGCGAGATCGGCGTCACGGAACAGCCACCGCTCATCGAACCGATGTCCCACGCCCTCCAGCCGGACGACCATCTGGCCGCCACGCGGCATCTTGCCAAACTCCAGCTTGAGCTGCCACCTGCGGGCCGGCTTTGCCACACGATCCTCCGACTCCAGCACGCGACGCAGTCGGCGCTCACGGGCTTTAGCTTTCTTGGCGACCTTCTTCGCCAGCCGGCGGGCGTGGTCATTGATCGTCGCCTCTTCCGTCCGCTGCGCCTGTTGCTTCGTGCGCTGGATATCCGCCTCCAGCCGGCGGAGTTCGGCCTGCTGATCCTTCCACGCTGCCCACTGTTTGTCCAACTCCTGTTCTTGGGCCGCTTCGTAGGTAGTGTAGTTACCGGCGTACTCCGTCACTGCGTGAGTCGTCTCGTCCAACTCCAGAATCCGCCGCACCGACCGATCCAGAAACGTCCGGTCGTGGGACACGATCAGCACAGCGCCGGCGTACCCAGCCAGAAAACCTTCCAGCCACTCCAGCGCCTGGATGTCCAGGTGATTGGTTGGCTCATCCAGGAGCAAGACAGATGGTTGGCCCAGGAGCACACGCGCCAGCCCGACTCGCGTCTTCTGCCCACCGCTGAGATGCTCTACAGGCTTATCGGGATCGACGTCCGCCAGGCCAAGGCCGGCCAGCACCGCTTCCACCCGATGCTCCACCGCGTAGCCGCCCAGGGCCTCGAATCGGCTGAAGGCTTCACCGTACGCCTCGATCAACGCTGGCAGTGCCGTGTCCTCAGCCTGCTCCATCCGCGACACCAGCTCACTGAGCGCACGGCGCGCCGGCTCCAGCCCTGGAATGCCGGCCCGCACTATCTGTCCGACGGTCTCGCCGGGGGCCGGCTCCAGCCCCTGCGGCAGGTAGCCCAGCGTTGTTGACGGATCAACGAAGACATGGCCGGCATCGGGTTGCTCCAGGCCTCCGATGATCCGCAGCAGTGTCGTCTTGCCGCAGCCATTAGGCCCCACCAACCCCACCCGGTCCCTCGAGTTGATGACGAACGAGACGCCGCTCAGAATTCGTTGATCTCCGTAGGTCTTGGAGATCTTGTTGACTGCCAGCATGGCGATGTTGAGTATCAGGTACTGGGTACTGGCGCCCCGCCGGCGCGTTTGAACTCCGACGCGGCCAGATAATCGAGCACGCGATCCACGCCGACCTGCCAGACGGTGATCGACTTGTACAGTTTGAAGCCCAACTCGTGGTTGATGCGTAGCATCGGTGCGTTCGAGCCGGCGTTTCCGGTGCGGACGCGCTTCACCGTGGGACGATCACGAAGGACCTTCTTGAGCATGGCCGCCTTCAGCCAGCGCCCCAGCCCCCGATCGCGATACCTGGGGTCTACGGCTGTATCATCCTGCAGAAGCAACTCAGGTTGGTTGGGGTTCCACAGAACTTCTGTGTAGCCGGCCAGTTCCCCCGACTCGACGTGGCGGGCATACATCGTCCACCGCTCTATCTCACGCTGTGCCAGGGTGGATTCGACCTGTCGCATCCGCTCAGGTGTGGATTCGAAATCCTCCACGTCCAGGTCTTCCCTGGGCGCTGTGTTCATGACGTCCCTCATTTTCGCGATGGCCTCGATTTCCGCATCGGGATACGGCCCCTCCCACAACCCCAGCTCGAAACCCCCGGCTCGCTCCTGAGCACGAGCCGGCCACTCATCAAGCAGAGAGCTGTCAAGCCCGGCGAGATCGAGCTGGCTGATCCGCTCAACCAAGCCGGACCGAGCTCCGATGCGCTCCATAAATGCCATGCCTGCCGGCACATCGGAATCTGTTGCCGCCAGCAGGAGACGACGGTTTCTCTCCAGAGCTGACTGACTGATCAACCCAAGCAGTCCTTTTGCAATCCCCCGACGACGCATCTCCGGAAGCACTGCAACATAAAAGTCGGCCAGGTGTTCGTTGCTGCCAACATTCCACGTCATGACCTGAGCTTGAGCCAAGATCTTCCTCTCGTCGGCGCTCCAGACCACCCACATGCGCCAATCGATGAAGGGTGGAACTGAGCGGAGCCGGCGGACCGTCTCGTCCAGGGACCGGGGCGGATCATCGGGCCATTGCTCAGCGCTTATACGGTTCAAAAAAACGTGCAAGGCCGCCAATTCAGACGCACTCGCCTGCTCAGGGTCGAAACCCCGCGTGTGTAACACATTGTCAAACATTGCTCAACTCCTCAAGTTCGTCATTCGTCAAGATCGCTGCGACGGCTCCAGTCCCCACTCGGGATCACCCGATGACCCAGGACCGCCGCGGCATCGCCGAGGTAAACCCAGGCGCTGACCTGCTCTCCCGAGCCGACATCGTAGACCTGGCGCAGTCGCCGGCGATAGGCGCCCGCGTCGCTGGCCGGCTCGTACCCCTCGAAGCGGTCTAGGACCGCCAGCGCGGTATCGTAGTGGTCGGCCGGCAGCGTGATCAGCTCGCCCACCACCGAGCCATCGCCATCCACTGCCATGGGATAAGGATCGACGAAGAACAGCGCAGCATCTGGTAAACGGGCCGGCCGGCAGCCGGCAACGAATGGCTCTATCACCTCTCGATTCGATTCTCCTTCTCGAAAGGTTCCGTAGACAAAAAGAGGGTACATCATTGCTCGATGAGCTTGTGATATGTATGCCATTCACTGACCACCCGGTAGCCGACGCGCTCGTAGATCCGCGTGGCATCCGTAAGGCTGTCGCTGTCCACGCCCAGACGAGCGCTGGTCATGCCGGCCTCGCACAGCGTCGCCATGCCGGCCAGCAACAGAGCTGTCCCCAGCCCGCGCTTGCGCCATGGCCGGCGTACCCCCAGATCATGCACCCAGCCCTCTTGTCGCCCTAGCGCCTCGTTCTTATCCGGGTCGATGCCAACGACACAGATGCCGGCCACTTCACCCGTCGCATCATCCACGGCAATCCGCCACAAATCAGGCCGGCTCTTGGGATCGTGGAACCAGTGTTGCCATTCCTCCTGCGAGACGTTTCGGAACCCCCAATGGTCCCTGAAAGACTCATTGAAGGTATCCATGGTCGCCTGGTCGTACTCCGGCGTCCAGGGGACAATGCTCAAACCAGCCGGCGCATCCGGGGGCTGCAACGTCGCATCTAGTGGCGCGTATTCCATGGTGTAAAACGTCCGCACATGCTCCATACCGAACTGTTCCAGCCGGCGTCTTGCGTGGACATCGGCCGCATGAGCGCTCGCCCGGAACACTTTGGGACGTGGGTCGGCGATTTCAGCTACCAGTTCCCTTGCCCGCCCGTAGCACGCCTCGATAATCTGCCGGCCAACTCCCGAGCCGCGCCATTCGGGACGCACGACGTGCCAGCCATAGACCGTGACCTTTTCGGCTAAACCGTCCAGCACCCCGAGGTAGACGTCGCCGGCCGCGATGGCCCGCTGAGCACCATCCTGCACCACCACTGCCACGAAGCCATCCTTCGCCGGCGTGAAGTGGGGGTCCTCCCACTCGTGCTGAAGATCGCCCTCCGTGGTCCGCCGGTCGAACCGATCGACCTGGTCCGTCTCGTTGATCATGTCGGCCAGCAGCTTCTGATCGCCATCGCGATAGTTGCGAATCGATACTGCTGTTATGTCAATACGCTCAAGAACTTGTGTTTCCATGTTTGGGACTCTCCTCCCCAAGAGACATTGGTTAGTTGGCTAGATGGCTAGATGGCCGGGCAGTAGGCAAGCGAGCCATCCATCTCCCGACGTTGGGCGAGGTCTCCCGACCGCCCTATGCGGCGGCGGTCGGAGACCTTGCCGAACGAAAAGAGCGTGAAGTGCGAGACCATCGCGCATCACGTCGCGCGCATCCCGCATCCCGCATCCCGTCACCCGGTTCGCTTCAGCTTGCCCGTCCGCTTCGCATACGTCTCGGCCTTCGAGAACACCCACAGACCGATAGGGATCATCACCAGGCCCATGACCGTCAGCAGCAGCACGTCCTTGATCAGGAGCGTCCACGGGGCGTTCTCCAGGATGGCGGCTCGCATGGCGCTCAGGGCGTAGGTGGCCGGCGACACTCGCGCAACGGCTTGCATCCAGCCCGGTAGCACCGTGATCGGATAGTACACCCCGCTCACCAGCAGGAGCAGCGCCTGCACGACGTTGGTCATCTGAGCACCACGTTCGGGAAAGAGGAGCGGCAAGACGGCCGCGACAATCCCAAAGCCGATGAAGCTCAAGCTGGCAGCCAACATGACCAGACTGGCGCCGGCCAGGTTGGCATTGCCCAAATCCACATCGAACAACAGCGCCACCACGCCGAAGATCACGCCGGTGAAGAAAAGACCCCACGCCAGCGAGAAGACGGTCTGTCCAAGCATGTGGGTCAGCCGCGAAACGGGCGCCATGAACGTGTACTCGATGGTCCCCTCCCAGCGCTCCCAAGCGATCATTTCGCTGATAGCATCGAACACGATGGACAGATAGCGCCACACCAGGGTTCCAATCAGCAGGTAAATTACCAGGAAATCCGTATCGACCTCTGCGCCGCTGATCTGATCCATGCCGGCCCCGATGTATGTGATGGATAGAGCGTTGGCCAGGCTATACATGAACCAGACGACCTCCCACCCCCAGTAGCGCTTAACCAGGTTGAAGTTTCGTTCCACAAAGGCGTATGACGCTCGAAGCTCACGCCAAACGGTATGGCTTGTTTGGGTAAAAACAGACATCTTAATCACCTACCCTCATGATCTGTTGTCCTCGCTTTTCGTGTTTCCCTATGGCCCAATCGGGCGGAGCGTGATCCGTGATCAAATTGTGACCACAGGTATCACGGATCACGCCGCCCAATGAGGTGCCCCGGAGCGCAAACATAAGTTGCGCACCTGCTTACTTACCTTCATCGACGAGTTTCTTCCCCGTCAATTCCATGAATACGTCTTCCAGAGTCGGTTCGCGGCCATTACTAGATGCACGCGCTTTCAGGCCGGCTGGCGTGTCCAGAGCGACAATCTTGCCGCTGTCGATGATGGCGATGCGATCACAGAGTTGATCGGCCTCGTTCATGTCATGCGTCGTCAGCAAGACGGTCGCCTCGTGCGTTTCGCGGATCTCCTGCACGAACGCCTGGACCTCCCGCTTTGAGCGTGGATCCAGCCCTGTCGTCGGCTCGTCGAGCAACAGCAGGATCGGCGCAGTCAGGAATGCGCGGGCGATAGCCACCTTTTGCTGCATGCCACGCGACATCTCTTCGAGAGGTTCACCGATGCTTCGCTCCTTGATGCCCAGCCGCGTCAGGATCTCGACGATGCCTTCGCGCGCCTCGCCGCCGGACATCCCGTACAGTCGAGCGGCGTACAGCAAATTCTCCATCGGGGACAGCTTCTTGAAGAAGGCCGCGTCCACCGACACGCGGTTGATCAGTCGCTTGATCTGGGCCTCATCCTCCTGAACATCGAGGCCAAAGACGCGGATTTCGCCGCCATCGGGGATCAGCAGGGTCGCAACCAGCCGCACCAGCGTAGACTTGCCGCTGCCGTTCGGCCCGAGGATCCCGAAGATTTCACCTCGCTTGACCGTCAGGCTTACATCGTTGACAGCCACAACAGACTTCTTTGCCGTGGATTCACCTCGAAATCGCTTCAGCAACCCGCCATCTCCGTTCTTGCGGAAGACCTTGGTTGCGTTGCAAATCTCGATCGCTTTGTCTGACACCTTTGTACCCCCTTCTTCGCTAGAACAACAAAAAAAGCCGTGGGCTTTTCCAGGCAAGCCCATGGCTCTAAATCAGGCCGGCAAACGCCGACGAAGTGCGGAGACACAAAAAAGAGCCGTGAGCTTGTGCGCCCACGGCTCCGATGGTCGAATGATTACGTCAAGTCATCGGTGTATGGACGCACTACGCCCCAGGTCAGCAGCGAAGCCGCTGCTACCCAGTCGAAGCCGAGAAACCATCATGCGAATCATCATCGTAGCGTAGTACATCCTTTCTTCTGGTCTGAATCGAAGTACCTGGACGTTAGAAGTCCGTCGCACAGTATATCACACAATGCTCTATTTGTCAACCCTGCGCATTCATTCATGTAAAATGTTACCGAAGCGGCTGACGCCCAACCTGGTGTGGCTGGCCGAGTATCTGGCGGCCCATAACGAGCTAGGGAAGGCGGAGCGAGTAAGGAGCCGTTATTGCCTTACGCCGGCCTGGCATGGTACAATTGGCTGAATCTACACCAGCGAACCTGACAGACATGGAATTTGCCAGCCTCGACACTATGCAAACGCTGACGCTGTTGGTGATGGCCCTGGGGGTCGTCGGTATACTGCTGCCCTTGATTCCGGGCCCGCTGATCATCTGGCTGGCTGCGCTGGCATACGATCTCGTTCGCGGAATCACCTGGCGTAGCGGGGTCATCCTGGGAGTGCTGACCTTGCTGATGTTGGCCGGCTCGACCACTGAGTTCTGGCTCAGTTCAGCCGGTGCACGGCGTAGTGGCGCGTCGGGCTGCGCGGTGGTGGCAGCGGCAGCGGCCGGCCTGGTAGGATTCGTGTTCTTCAATATCTTGGGCGCTATCCTGCTGCCCACGCTGACGGTGTTAATCGTGGAGCTAGTACGGCTGCGAGACCTGCGCCACGCCACGCGGGCCGGCGGTGGTTATCTGGTGGGTTGGCTGCTGTCTACGGGCGTCGAGTTGATCGTGGCCCTGCTGATGATCGCCCTGTGGCTTTGGCAGGTAGCCGCCTCATGATGTGACTCGCGGTAGCAGATCGTCAAGCGCCTCGACAAGGCGATCAATATCGACTTGTGTGTTGTATCCCTGCACGGACACCCGGATGAATTGCTGATCCTTCCACTGAGCGCATGGGACCTCAACACGGTACTCTTCATAAAGGCGCTCCTTGAATGCAGGCAAATCGGGGATAGCGGGTAGGGGTGCGATCGCCATCTGGTGATAGAACCCCGCGTCGTGGGGATATAGCGGAGCATGCCCTACCAGGTCACAGATTCTCCGCACTGCCTGACCAACCAGAGTGTGGCAACGCTGGCGCACGGCCGGCCAATTGTGATCTTGCTGGAATTGGATGGCCGCCGGCACAGATAGAAACGCCGACGGATCAATTGTCCCCCACCATTGCAGGTTATCGAGATAGCGGGATCCCGTAGTGAACGTGGCGTTTTCACCCCATCCCCAGCTTACAACAAGTGGCTCTACCAACTTTTGCCGATCGGGGTCAGAATAGAGAAATGCTGAACCTTTCGGAGCAGACAACCATTTGTGGCAATTTCCTATGTAGAAGTCAGCCTTGATCGCACCCAGGTCTATCGGTATCTGACCCGGCGCGTGTGCACCGTCGATCACGGTCAGGATGCCGGCCTCGCGCGCTCGCTGGCAGATGGCCTCTACGGGCAGATGCAGCGCTGTCGGCGAAGTGATGTGGCTGATGAATATGACTTTGGTGCGGGGTGTTACCCCGTTCCAAAGCTGCTCCACGATCTCATCTGACGACATCGCCGGGAGCGGGATCGGCTGACGCACATAGGATGCGCCTGTTTTGCGACTGATGAACTCCCAGACGTTGTCGCAGGCTCCGTATTCATGATCGGTGGCCAGAATCTCGTCCCCGCTTCCCAGGTTGAGAGAGCGGGCAACGATGTTGATCCCAAAGGTAGTGTTCGGAACGAAAGCTAGATCATCCGCGTCGGCGTGAACGAAGTCTGCTAAGGCCTGCCGTGCATGTTTGAGGTGATCAAACAGATCGGTGGCCAGGAATTTCACCGGTTGGTGCTCCAATCTTCGTTGCCACGTCTGATACACCTGAAAAACGAGGCGTGGCGTTGCGCCGAAGGAGCCGTGGTTCAGAAAGACGACATCAGGATCCAGTAGGAACAGGCGTCTGAGCGATGGCATTATCTTTATCCCTTGCGCAATAGCTGTCAGTCCGACTTGACTACTCGCGCATAGCGTGGTATCATTCTGGTAGCTCCTGCACCTCCCCCCGCAGGAGCCTTAGAGATGCCCGTGGTGATCTGCATAAGGCACCGCGGGCATCTCGTTTTGCCCGCTTGCGGCCTGGCGCGCCACCCTCCATGGGTGGTGGTTCGTAGGGTTGGCCACCTGATACCCTGTCGAGTTCATCACATGGCAGAGCCAGCCACGGGTTGTTCATCAGTATATCGACCTTGGTGTGAGTGTCAACTCTGACATTGACCACATTCCCTTATCACCGCGCGGAGACCTTGCCCCAATTGCAGAGAGATGGTCAACGATGAGCCAACACAAAAGCTCAACCACAAAGCACAACCAATCAATGCTTGACTACGCTGGCTGGCAAGAACTCCCCAGGCTCGCCGGCCAGCTCATGGCAGAATCCACGATTGCCGGCCAGCGTGACCTCATCATCACCGCCGCCGCCCATCTGACAGGCGGACAAGCTGAGCTGTGGCTGGCCGAGCCGTTTCATCACATCATGGGTGCAGAGGGAGCGTCTACGACTTCTCCAGACCCACCGTCAGATCTGATGCGCCAAGCCTTCGGCAGCGAGAAGGTCGAAATAAGCCCTACGCCGGCCATTGCCCTGCCTCTGCCGGCGCACGGCAGCATTATAGGAGTACTACAGACGGTACGACCGACCGGCCCGCCCTTCGACGACGCAGAAATCGAGCTCCTCCAGAGCCTGGTCACACAATCGGCTATCGCCATCGAGCAGAGCCGACGCTACCAGGAATCGCAGGCGCAGGCATGGACCTCGACGGTGCTGCTTCAGGTTGCGGAGGCTATTCAGTCACAGACCACCGCCGAAGACGTGCTGGAGACCGTGATTCGCCTCATGCCGATGCTGGCCGGCGTCGATCGCTGTGCCGTGCTCTTGTGGGATGCAGCCGCCGGAGCTTTCGTGCCGGGCGCTGCCTATGGCCTGGACTCGTCGCGACGCGCCGCCTTCAAGCAATTACTCATCGCTCCCGGCGACGCGCCGGCCTTCGATCACTTACGGCTCCTAAAGCGGGACATTGCGATCCAGGACACGGCCACCGATGCTCGGCTGCCGGCGCGCTTTGGACTGGCGCTAGGCTTTGAGTCGCTGTTGCTGCTTGCGCTGGTCAGTCGGGGGGAAGTGGTGGGCGCCATGCTGGTCGACGATAAGAGCGAACGCTCTGGGTTCAGTGAAGCATGGCGAGCGATGATTCACGGTATTGCGCACCAAACAGCGGTGGCTGTCGAAAGCATCCGCCTTTTGGAAGCCCAACAGGAAGAGGCATACGTCCTGGCAGCACTGCTCCAGGTGGCGCAAGCAGTGGCCGGCTTCCAGGATCTCGACGACACACTGAACGCCATCGTCCGCACCATACCCATCTTGGTTGGCGTGGATCGGTGCATCATCTTTCTGTGGGACCATGAGCGCGCCGTGTTCCAGCCAGTGCAAATGTACGGAGTTCCGCGACGCTCAGAAGCCACGCTGCTGGGGCGGCACTATACACCCGCCGACTTCCCGCTCCTCAGTGCCATCCGCGACCAAGATAACCTGATGCTACTGGAGACTCCCGAACAATGGCGCGAACTGGTTCCGTCTGATTTCCAGACCGACTTTCAGGTTGACTCACTGCTGGCCGTTCCCCTCTCGCTCCAGGGTGACGTGCTGGGCGCTATGTTGATCGAAGAAGCCAGCGCGGCGCGGCGCTTCCGCGAGAAACGGCTCGAGATCATCACCGGAATCGCGCAGCAAGCGGCCCTGGCAGTTCAAAACCACCGGTTTCAGCAGGAGATGGCGCGACAGGAAGGACTGGATCGAGAACTTCAGCTCGCCCGAGAGATCCAGCAAACTCTGATGCCCGACGAATTGCCCGACTTGCCAAATTGGGAGCTGGCCGCCGCCTGCCGGCCTGCGCTTCAGGTTAGCGGTGACTTTTACGACTTCTTCAAGTTGCCCGGCGACCAGCTCGGTCTGGTGATAGCCGACGTGGCCGACAAGGGAGTGCCGGCCGCCCTCTTCATGGCGCTCACCCGCGCTCTTATCCGGGCAGCAGCACTCCAAGAGACATCACCGGCTGCGGCGCTGGCTCGGGTGAACGATCTGTTGGTGCCAGACACCCATCAGGGCATGTTCGTCACCGCCGCGTACGCTGTGCTGTCACTGGAGACGGGGCGGATGGCCTATGCTAACGCCGGCCACAACCTCCCACTCCTGTGGCGGGCTGACTCCCAGGCCGTGGAACGGCTCGAAAAATGTGGAATGGCACTGGGGGTACTGGAAGAGCTACGCCTGGAAGAGCGGATTATCTACCTGGGTCAGGGCGACCAGCTCGTCTTCTACACCGACGGCGTCACCGAGGCCTTTTCCTCAGACAACGAGGCATATGGCGAATCGCGTCTACAAGCGACGATTCCGGCTGCCGGGAATTTACCAGCCCGCGCGATGCTGAACGTTATCACGGACTCGGTGAGCACATTCGTTGGCGACAGACCCCCCTCCGACGACCTGACCCTCCTGGTCCTGCGCCGATTGGACATCTGACCTGAGCCGGTAGGGCCACTCCTTTGACAACCTCAGCGGTTGATGTTATACTGACAGCGAGATCGCGGCCTCGTGTTAGGCGGTTCCAGAAATTAAACTATCCCAACTGCTCCCGCCGGATTGCCAAATCCGGCGGGCCTGGCCTGGATGGTTCGGCCACGCTCACCACAGGTTTGGCAATCCAGGCCGAGCGAAGTGGGGCAATTATCTTCCTGGAAACGCCTTACGCTGCCTGACGACAACTGCCCAGGCCGGTACACAAACGAAATGGGAGCTTGTTACCTGACAACTAAGGAGCAATACCATGCGCCCCCGCAGTTTATTGTTCACGAAGATCGTTCTTTCCTTCCTGACATTGGCGAGTGTCACGTGCTCTTCACCCACTGCTACGCCAACATCTACACCACCCACCTGGACGCTTGTCCCTACGGCTGACCTGTCGGCTGTACAAACAGCGGCCGCCGCAACAGTGATGGCTCAGATCGCTTCCGATCTGACGGCCACGGCGGCTGCCCTGCCCACCGAGACACCTATCCCCACTTCGACAAAAACGACCCAACCAACAGCCACACTTGCACCGACTCGGCCACCCACAGCGACAGCTACAGCTACAAGAACGCAGACTGTCGCGCCGAGTGCCACCCTCCCGCCTGTACCCACCAGCATACCGAGGCCGGCCATCTCCCTGGATCTGACCGATATGCGCTATGAGCAATGGGGTCGCCCTGTCGAGGGATGTCGGCGATTCGACAATGGCAGCCCAGTACGCAAGTTCAACCTTGAAATCACACTTACGAACCATTCCACTCAGGCGGTCAAAGATTGGTATCCAGATTTCTACGCCAATACTGGACGCCTGCTGTTGACATGCTACTACATCTATGGTGAAGGATTTCCGCCGGTGCCACCCGACGAGGCGCGAACGGTAACATTCGCTTCCTTCACCGAACAGGGTGAATTTGTACAAGAAATGCGCGTGAACGTTCTCGGAAGGGATTATCGCCGCTGCTTTACACCTGAAGGGGCGTCCACACCTTGTTCATGAGGAGGAGAGGATGAAGACAAAGGCTGCGGTTTCGTATGAGGCCGGAAAGCCGCTGGTGATCGAAGAACTGGAGCTTGATGAGCCGCAGGCCGGCGAGGTGCTGGTGAAGATGGCAGCCGTGGGCCTATGCCACTCCGACTACCACGTCATTGCCGGCGACCGCCCAGTAGGCATGAGACCCATGGTGCTGGGACACGAAGGTGCCGGAATTGTAGAGGCGGTTGGACCGGGAGTCACGCGTATCAAACCAGGCGACCACGTTGTCCTGATGTTCATTCCATCTTGTGGCAAATGCCACTTCTGTGTATCGGGGATGACCCACGCCTGTGTGCTGAGCGCCAACATCGCCAGGGGACCTCAACTGGATGGCACATACCGGCTGCACAACCAACACGGTCAGAATGTCGGCCAGTTCTGCCTGATCGGGGGCTTCAGCGAATACACCGTCGTGAACCAGGACTCTGTGTGTGTGATTGACGAAAGCTACCCTTTTGAAGCGGCCTGCCTGGTAGGGTGTGGCGTTGTGGGCGGATTTTGTGCGGCCGTCAACCGGGCGAAGGTGACGCCGGGCAGCAGCGTTTTAGTCATAGGAGTTGGTGGTGTCGGCATGAACGTTGTTCAGGGCGCTAGAGCAGCTAGCGCCACGACGATCATCGCCGCCGATATCGTGGATCAGAAACTGGCATGGGCAAAAGATTTCGGGGCGACCCACACCATCAATCCGCACAAGACAGACGTGGTGGACCGCGTCATGGAGATCACCGACGGGGCAGGTGTCGATTTTGCATTCGAGGCGATTTCCAGCCCGGAAACTATTGGACAGGCATTTGCGGCGACGGCAAAGCTGGGGGTCGTCGTCGTGATTGGGCTGACGCCGGCCACCGCCGACAGCCTGCCTATCACTCCCCTGAGTCTTGTGCTAACCCAGAGAACGCTCATGGGAACGCTGTACGGCACCAGCAATGCCCAAGTGGAAATACCCAAATTGCTGAACCTGTACCGGCATGGCCAACTAAAGCTAGACGAACTGGTGACGAACACCTACTCACTGGATGAGATTAATCAAGGCTATGCCGATATGCTGGCCGGCAAGAACATCCGCGGCGTGGTAAAGTTCACGAGCTGACAGACTTGCAGCAGGACAAACACACAGGCCGGGGTTCGTGAACCCCGGCCTGTGTGTTTGACTTGTCGGGAAATTAATTTCCACAAGTCCTGTGTCGTACGAAATTCTGTGCCGACGCGGTCTCCGGTTATGCGGCTCCGTCTCGCTCGTCGAACGGCACCCAGTGTGCCTCCGCCGGACCCACGTAGATGAAGCGCGGTCGGAAGATGCGGTTGTCGCGGAACTGCTCCAGAGCATGAGCCACCCAGCCGCCCACACGCGAAAGAGCGAAAATCGGCGTAAACAGACCGGAGTCTATGCCCATGGACGACATGACAACGCCGGAGAAGAAGTCCACATTGGGCCAGATACCCTTGGCGCCGAGCTTCTCGATCATCCGCTTTTCAATCACCTCGGCCATTTCCAGCCATCCCTCGGTGCCGGCACGGCGGGTGACTTCCTTGCCATAATCATGCAAGATCACTGCCCTCGGATCCATGGCCTTGTAAACGCGGTGACCAAAGCCCATGATCTTCTTCCTCTTAGCCAGCGCATCGTCCAGCCAGGCCTCCACCAAGTCAGGCCCACCGATGTCGTCCAACATCAGCATGACCCGCTGATTGGCCCCACCATGCAGCGGTCCTTTCAATGTCGAGATGCCGGATACGACCGCCGAGTACATATCGCTGAGTGCCGACTGAGCCACCAGAGCTCCGAAAGTTGACGCATTACAGCCGTGATCGGCATGCAAAATGATGATCACATCCATCACTCTGGCATCGTACGGATCGGGCTCCTCACCGGTCAGCATCCACAGGAAATTCGCGGCATGAGACAGATCGGCCCGCGGACGTATCGCTGGCAGGCCCTGCAAGCCCCGCCCGATTGCCGCAACCACTGCCCCAAATTTGGATGTAATCTTGATGGCTACACGCTCGTGCGCCTCGTCAGTCTCGTCTTCAGCAGACTCATCGTAGATGCCCAGCAGCGATATGGCTGTTCGCAACACCGCCATCGGATGGGCCCCGTACACATCGGTTGCTTCGGCGATGACGTCATACACCATATCCGGAATGTCGCGATGCTGGACCAAACGGGCCGTAAACGCGGCCAGTTCGTCCTCTGTGGGGAGACGATCGTAAAGCAGAAGGAAGAACGTCTCCTCATACGTCGAGTTCTCGGCAAGCTCCTCGATCGGAATGCCGTGATAATATAGATGGCCGTTTAGTCCATCCACATAACTCTTGGTCGATTCCCTGGAGATCATGCCCTCCATCCCCTTGGGGAAGTCGACTTCGCCTGGTTTGGCAACCAACTTGACAGCCATGGAAACCTCCTCGTGTACTCTGTAGACCAGGGACAGGCGCCATGTGGGGCCTGGTGGTCTGGATGGGAAGAGTTGTCACACAAATCTCTGTGCCTAGCTAATATTATGGCACAATTATTATTATGGCACAAATCGGTCCCAATTCGGTCTTAGGGACGTCAAAATCCGGTCTAACAAGCGATTGGCATCGGGGCAACGGTCCGCTATCCGCCAAACGGTGCTCATCTCACTCGCATTAGAGTGAGCAGCTCGATTTTCGGTCCCCGCATTTCGGTAACAGTGATTTCCAGGTCGTTGTATCGAAAATGATCCCCTGGTTCAGGGATTCGGCGAAGTTGAAACAGCACGAAGCCGGCCACGGTCTCGTAGTCGGGGTGATCCGGCAGTGCTATGCCGATCTCCTTGCCCAGCTCGTCGATTCTCATGCCGGCGTCGACCTCCACAGTTTTGTCGTCAATGCGACGATAAAGTGGCAGCCCCGGCATAAGCTCATCGCCTACTCGTCCGACGACTTCTTCCACTAATTCTTCGAGTGTGACGATGCCGGCTGTACCACCGTATTCATCGATCACGACAGCCATCTGCACATCCCTGTCCTGCATCTCGACGAAGAGGCTGTCGACCCGTCGTGTCTCGGGCACAACGACAGCCGGCCTCACCAATGACGCAATGCTCTCTGCGCGCGCCACACCCGCCGCAAGTGCTTTCAGCATATCCTTGATGGAAACGAACCCAATAATATTATCCAGGTCCTGTTCATAGACCGGAAATCGGGCGTGAGTGTGTTGCGTAAACAACGCGAGAAAATCCCCTAATGTTGCATCACGCTCGATCGCTACTACCTCCGGCCGCGGGATCATCACCTCGCGAGTCAGGCGATTCCCAAACTCGAACACGCGATGTACCATCACCTCTTGCTCGACATCCAGAAACCCCCGCTCTTGACTATCACTCACCAGTCGTTTCAATTCCTCCACAGAATAGACCGTTCCGTAGGCGGCAACAGGTTTTACGCCCACCAAGCGGAGCACCGCCGCAGACGCGCGATCCAGGAACCACACGAATGGCCGAAAGACGCGATCAAACAGCAGGGTTGGTCGGGCTGACCAGAGAGCGACTGACTCGGGGTAGCGGATGGCGAACGTCTTAGGCGCCTGCTCACCAAGGATGATGTGAAGTGAGGTAATGAGCGAAAACGAGACCACGATGCCAATACCGTGAGCCATGCCGGCTGTAACGATACCAGGCAGCCCCTGTGCCAAGGTTTGCAGCGGCGGCTCTATAAGGCTTGCCACAGTTGCCTCTCCGACCCACCCCAAAGCGAGACTGGCCATGGTGATTCCCAACTGGCAAGCAGCCAGAATCCGGTCCGTGTGCTCCAGCATATCTTGGACCAACCGGGCCAGCGAGTTGCCCTGCTCCACCAATTGCTCTATGCGAGTGCGCCGGACGCTTACAATGGCAAACTCCACGGCGACGAAGAAGCCGTTGAGAACGATCAACACGGCAACCGCGCCGAGCCTGAGAGCGATGGACTCCAGATCATTCATGCAACCCTATTATATCACGCCGCACCCTATATTGCCAGCGATTCAACTTACAGCCATTTCCCCACTCTTGTTATTTGTGTTATACTCTCACCGATGAACGAAGTTGTCAGCGCCAGTGCGCCCGGTAAGGTCATTTTATTTGGCGAACACGCCGTAGTATATGGCCGGCCAGCCATCGCCGTGCCAGTCAGACAGGTCGAGGCCAGAGCGACTGTCGAGCCGGCACAGTCGAGCCCATCCCAAGCCGGAGAACAACGCCCCACGATCCATGCATCCGATCTGGACCATACCTTTGTGGTCGATCCGGCTGATACCTCCAATCCACTGGTTGTCGCCACGGTCAACACGCTTCGCCATCTGGGGGCAGGATTCGACCACGATCTGCTGATCCAGGTTGGATCCACTATTCCCGTGGGGCGAGGACTCGGGAGCAGCGCGTCCGTCTCAGTAGCTCTGGCGCGGGCAGTCGCTCGCTACTTCAATGTAGAACTGACGCCATCGGAAGTAAGCCGGCTGGCTTACAAGACAGAAATCATCCACCACGGAACCCCCAGTGGTATCGACAATACAGTCATCGCCTATGACCAATCCATCTACTTCGTGCGCGAGCAGCCCGTGGACCATTTTGACGTGGGCCAGCCCCTGCACCTGGTAATCGCTGACACCGGAATCACCACCCCCACCCATTTGACCGTGGGCGATGTGCGGGCCGGCTGGCAGCATGACCCCACCCCATACGAAGCCCTGTTCGATGAGATCGGCGGGATCGTGGACGCTGCGCGGGCCGCTATCGCCGAGGGAGATCTGGTGGAAGCGGGCCGGCTGATGGACGAGAACCACACCCGGCTGCGGCAGTTGGATGTGTCTTGCGATGAGCTGGATCGGCTCGTGTATGCGGCGCGGGGGGCCGGCGCTATGGGCGCGAAAATGTCCGGCGGTGGTCGCGGGGGCAACATAGTGGCCATTGCTATGCCGTGGGCTGTGGAGGGCGTGGTGCGGGCCATGCGGAGGGCCGGCGCTGTGATGGTGATTGAGACTGTTGTGCAATAATGACTATTTTCCTTAAGCTCGGCGGCTCGCTCATCACCGACAAAACCCATGCAGAGACACCTCGACTGACGGTCATACGCCGCCTGGCGCAGGAGATTCGGGCTGCTCTTGACGAACGACCAGATCTGCGGCTGTTGCTCGGTCATGGTAGCGGCTCCTTCGGCCATTACGCCGCTGAACGCACGACGCTGTTGGAGCGGGAAGGCTTCGACCCCCAGGCCTACGCGGAGGTGGGCGCTTCTGCTGCGCGGCTGAATCGAATTGTTGCGGACATCTGTGTGGCAGAGAGAGTGCCAGTGGTCTCGCTTCCGCCGTCCGCTTCGGCGCGATGCAACGATGGCCGGCTGCAATACCTGGCTACAGCGCCCATCGAAACGCTGTTGGCCGAAGGCGCCGTGCCGCTGGTCTACGGGGATGTCGCTCTGGACGATGTGCGCGGAGCCACCATCATCTCCACTGAGGATATCTTCGCATATCTGGCCCGGACCCTGAAGCCGGCGCGCATTATCCTGGCCGGCGAGGTGGATGGCGTTTTCACCGCCGACCCCACACGAGACCCCACCGCTCAACCGGTTCGCAAGATCACTCCGGCCACGTTCTCGGCGCTGGTCCAGGCTCTGGGAGGCTCAGCCGGCTACGATGTGACCGGTGGCATGGTCTCGAAAGTCCGCACCATGGTCGACCTGGTTGAAGCCCACCTGCAGATTGAAGTCTATGTCATTTCGGGTGTGCAGGCTGGCCGTGTGCAGCGCGCACTTACTCCGAAACAGCCGAAGGGCGGGACCATCATTTGCGCCTAGCTGCCCAGTAGCCAGGCAATAGCCCACATGACTACACGAAAGCTTGCTCAAACTGCGTGCGCTCACACCTTTTGAACCACCCGGCAAATCAGCTATACTTGTGTGAGAAACAAACCTTGCGAAGGTTCCACGTGACCCTGGCAATTGGGGCATCCTCGGCAGAAAAAGACTACTCCGGCCACGAAGTTCTCGCCGAACCTTCGCAAGGTTGAGTTGTGAATGAATTACGAAAGGATTTCGTGCGACAATAAACCGATGACAGAGAAACCGGATAAAGGAGTAACCGGAGGATCATGCGATATCGACGTTTGGGCAACGCCGGCATGAAAGTGAGCGCCGTATCCCTGGGCGGCTGGATCAACTATGGCGAGGGCAAGGTGCCGGAAGACGAGGCGCGCCGCGTGGTGGAGCGCGCATACGACCTGGGCATCAACTTCTTCGATCTGGCTGACATCTACGGCCTGGGTGAGGCAGAAAAGCAGATGGGAGCGATTCTGAAGCAGTTCCCGCGCCACACCCTCGTCATCTCCACAAAAGTCTTCTGGCCGATGAGCGACGATGTGAACGACCGCGGCCTCTCGCGCAAGCACATCATGGAGAGCATCGACAAGAGCCTCCAGCGCCTAGGCACGGACTACGTGGACATCTATTTCTGTCACCGCCCCGACCCCGAAACGCCCATCGAGGAGACGGCACGGGCAATGAATGACCTGATTCAGCAAGGCAAAGTGCTATATTGGGGCACTTCAGTCTGGAGCGGTGCTCAGTTGGCGGAAGCTTACGAGGTCTGCGAGCGATACGGCCTTCACAAACCCCAGACCGAACAGCCGCAGTACTCGATGCTTCACCGCGAGCGAGTCGAACTCGACGTGTTGCCCGTCGCCGAGCCGCGCGGCATCGGCCTTGTGGTCTGGTCCCCCCTGGCCATGGGGATGCTAACCGGCAAATACGACGACGGCATTCCGGTCGATTCCCGTTTCGGCAAGGAAGAGTGGGCGAAAGAGCGCTTCCTGAGCGAAGAAAACGCCGAACGGGTGCGCCGGCTGAAACCCATCGCCGATGAACTGGGCATCACGCGCGCCCAGTTGGCGCTGGCCTGGGTGCTACGCCACCGAGGGGTGAGCAGCGTCATCACGGGGGCAACGCGGGTCTCCCAGATGGAGGATAACGCCGGCGCTGCAACTGTCTCGCTTTCCGCCGATGTGCTTGAGGAGATGGAAAAAATCCTGGGGAACAAACCAGAGCCGATCGTTGAGTAACCCTCGCTACACGAAGGGAAAACACGGACTGGAACTCGAACCGCTTTCCAGCCCGTGCTTTTGTTTTCACGCAACTGGAACTGGTGGTAGGTGCAGGTAGGGGCGAGGCAAGTCGGATTGAGGTCACATAGTGCAAACGAATCTGCTCTCCGACTTGCCTCGCCCCTACTTCCTCACGTTTCACCCTTCGGCAGGCTCAGGGCAGGCTGTTTTACGCGCCGTCCTGAGCCTGTCGAAGGGTTTCACGACCTGGACAGCGATGACAGAAGGGCAAAGATGTGTTCGACATGGACGAGATCGACTACGGTAACAAGTGGCGGATACTGGCAGCAGTAACCGTCGGTTTGTTCCTCGGAGCCATTGACGGCAGCATCGTCAACATCGCACTCCCGACGCTGGTGCGGGAGTTCCACACCACCTTTCCAACCATTCAGTGGGTCGTGCTGGCCTTTCTGCTGGGCATGACAACACTCATGCTCAGTGTAGGCCGGCTGGCCGACATGATCGGCAAGAAGCGCATCTTCACCGCCGGCCTGGCGCTGTTCACGACCGCCTCCGCCCTGTGCGGTCTGTCCCCCAGCGTCTACGCCCTTATCGCGTTCCGCCTGCTCCAGTCGGTGGGCGCGGCGATGGTGGTCGCCCTGGGCATCGCCATCGTCACTGAGACCTGGCCACCCGAAGAGCGCGGGATGGCTATCGGAGTGGCCGGCGGTGCTGTCTCTTTGGGGATCGTGGTGGGTCCGACGCTGGGCGGGCTCTTAATTGCCACGCTGGGCTGGCGTGCGATATTTTATGTCAATGTACCTCTGGGCGCAATCGCTATTCTAATGGTCCTGCGTTATGTCCCCGACCTGCGCCCTACACGGAGCGGCGAGACCTTTGACTATCTGGGCGCTCTCGTAATCGGCGGTGGTCTCCTGGCGCTTTCGCTGGCACTGACGGTCGGCCAGAACTTGGGGTTCGGCGATGCGCGAATCCTGACGCTACTTGGCCTTGCGCTGGTAGCCGGCATCGCCTTTGCCCTGATCGAGCAGCGGGCCCAGCACCCCATGCTCGACTTCAGCCTCTTTCACGTGCCCCAGTTCAGCCTGAATCTTCTCACCGGCCTCTTGACCTTCGTGGCGATCTCCGGTGTCATCTTCCTGGTGCCCTTTTACCTGGAGCTGGTCCTGCAACTTCCAATTGCCCAGATTGGCCTCCTCATGGCTATCGTTCCGGTGGTGCTGGCCGCTCTGGGACCCGTGGCCGGCAGCCTCTCGGACCGCTTTGGCACCCGCCCCGTCAGCGTCGTGGGGCTGGGTCTGCTTATCATTGGCTACCTGGCGTCCAGCACCGTCACAGCCAATACTACACCGTTCGGTTTCGTGCTGCGGATGCTGCCCGTGGGCATGGGAATGGGGACGTTTCAAAGCCCAAACAACAGTGCGATTATGGGATCGGCTTCTCGGTCGCGGCTGGGGGTAGCGTCGGGCACCCTGAGCATGACCCGGACGCTAGGTCAGACCACGGGTGTTGCCGTGTTGGGCGCGGTGTTCGCCAGCCGGCTCGACCACTACGCGGCGACACACGTGGACATTGCCGCCGCAAGTGCAACCGCCCTGGTTTCCGCACTGAAAGACCAGTTCCATGTGGCGGCCGCTCTCATCCTGTTTGGGCTGGCGGTTGCGCTGCTTACCTGGCGCTATGAGCGCCGGCGTGCGGCGGCCACAGCCCGCCTTCAGATGCCATCATGACGGACAATTTACACCCGCAGGTGTTCGCCCATCGGGGCGCCCGCTCCGTCGCGCCAGAGAACACACTGCCGGCCTTCCAGCAGGCCCTGGATATGGGCGTAGACGGCATCGAACTGGACGTACAATTGAGCCGCGACGGCCAACTGGTGGTGATCCACGATTTCACGCTGGAGCGCACCACCAACGGCCGCGGCCGGGTTCGGGACCACACCGCCGGCGAGCTGGCGCAACTGGAGATTGCAGATTGCAGATTGCAGATTGCAGATTGCAGAATCATTCCGAAATCCGAAATCCGAAATCAGAAATCAGAAATCAGAAATCTGAGATGGGATGTCGGCGTGCCCACGCTTGAGCAGGTCCTGGATCTTGTGGGCGACCGCTGCCGGCTCAACGTGGAAATCAAGACCGCTGACAGAGCCGGCGGCCGCCAGGAAGCGGCGCTACTCGCGCAGATGATTCAACACCGCGATCTCTACGAGCAGGTGATCGTGTCCAGCTTCAACCCCTTTGCCCTCATCTGGATGCGCCGCTCAGACCCCCGCGTGGCATTGGGACTGCTTTACGCTGAAGATTGGCCTATCTACCTGCGCCGGGCCTGGCTGAGGCCGCTGGTCCGGCCCTCCGCGCTGCACCCGCACCACACCATGATCGACAAGGCGTACATGCAGTGGACCAGAAGTAAGGGGTACGCAGTCAACACGTGGACGGTCAACGCAGTCGAAGAGGCTCGTCGGCTGGCCGGCCTGGGGGTAGACGTACTAATCTCTGATGTGCCGGACCGGCTGATGGCAGCGTTGCAACGAAGCGGCGCGACCGCCGGCCATTAACATCTGGTAAAACTATGGAGCAGTCAAAAGGAGCACTCCTGGAAAACCTACCCCAATAGACTCCCTACTCCATCATTCGGTGGGCGACCCGTCTTCGTGGGACGATTTGGCCGGCAGCCGGGCCTTCAGTTCCGGCAGCCGGCGCTCCGCTTCCGCAACGCCGGCCTGCAACGGCCCACTCAAATCCCGAAAATCAAGCGAGCCGTAGTCCGCC
>JBHHXF010000004.1:0-26419 GCA_046756905.1 Anaerolineae bacterium
GACCCGCCTGGAGCGAATTTTCCCAGGTACTGATTATGATAGTCGTGAACCTGCTGGCGGTCAAGTAACTACGTGGGGTGTCGGAATTGACATTCATTGGATGACCTCAGCTTCTTGAAATGATGTGGGCCTTGTAGTATAATAGGGGCTGCCCTTGAGGTGTCCTGCCTGCTCACCCTCGGCATAGAGCGGTTCCTGCCCAGATGTTCCTAGGCCCGCCCACATGTGGAGTCGCTCGATGACAGAATTGGTCGCCACTAAAGTAGTTCCTCCTCGACGCCGGCCCGACCTTCTGGACCGGCCCCGTTTGCTGGACGCTCTTCTAAGTAATGCGAGCCGGCGTCTAATTGTTGTATCAGCTCCGGCCGGATACGGTAAAACATCTCTCCTGGTGGATTTTGCTCATCAACTACATGAGCTGGTATGCTGGTACACTGTGACCGAGTCGGATGGAGATTTGTGGGCATTTGCCCGGTATGTTGTAGGGGCTATTCGACAACAGATTCCCGACTTTGGTACGCGCTCAATGCGACAAATAGATCAGGAACCTGGTGACCAACATGCTGTAGTGGCGACTCTTGTCAATGAGATTCACGCTCTAGTGCAACCTGTCTGGTTGATTGTCGATGATTTCCACTTGATCGAAGGGTCGCAACCCATCAGGCAGTTCCTCGAATCCCTCATTCCCCTCTTGCCAGACAACTGCCATTTGGTGATTGCAACTCGCACTGTTCCTGATTTAGGCGCGGAGTTGATCGCTCGACTGGCAGCAAGTCGAGAGGTTTTCGGCTTGGGGCATGATGCATTGCGTTTCACGCCTGAGGAGGCCTGGATGTTCCTCCGCGATGTGTATCACCACGACATCACTTTGGAGGAAGCCCAGGAACTTACCGAAGCGTCTGAGGGCTGGATTACAGCCATTATCCTCAGCGGCCAGGCCGGCGATCCGTTGGATGGCATCATTCGGGCCCGGGGGGCTGGCGGCCCGTTGTATGAATACCTGGCCGCCGAGGTGTTGGCTCGTCTCCCATCAACCATGCGAAGCTTTCTCATTGAGAGTTCGGTGTTGACTGAAATGGAGCCGGAGGTAGTGGATGCTCTGCTCGACATCGACAATGCAGCCGCGATTCTGGAGTCTCTTGAGCAGCAGAACATCTTTGTCACACATCTGGAGGATCACGCCGGCGGTGGGAACGCTCTCGGTGAGTCTCGCATCTGGTATCGCTATCATTCCCTGTTCCGTGAGTTTCTGCAGGCTCGATTGCGGGCAGCTAAACCACGGCGATATTGGGACTTGCAGGAGCGGGCGGCTCATGTTCTCGCCGAGGCAGGTTACCCAGATCAAGCGATTGACTATTATCTCGCAGCAGGCGCTTACGAAGAGGCGGCCCACGCCATTGAGGAGCAGACTCATGGTGTGTATACGACCGCGCAGGCCGACCGTGTTGCCCGCTGGATCGATTCATTGCCTACTGAGTTGCTGGAACGACATCCACGGCTTTTGCGCTATCGAGCTAAGGCATCTCTTGAGCGGGATGGCGATCCAATGCGTGCAGCTCATCTATGTGACCTTGCAGAAAGGATCCTACGAGGGCGGCACACGCCGATGGAGCTGGCTTGGGTGCTTCTGGATAAGGCGGCCGCCCTGCGCATTCAGGGGCAGTTGAAGGCCGTCATCGACAATTGCAACGAAGCGCTCGAGTTGATGCCATATGAGGACCCGGCGCTCGTTGCGGAGGCTCAGCGAAACCTCGGGTTGGCGCGAGCCGAGATGGGGCAGCTTGAGGAAGGCGTCTCGGGTTTGCGGATAGCCCTCGACCTATGGCAGCAGTCCGGCAACCACTATAACTGCGCTGTTCTGCACAATGACTTAGGGCACGTACTGCACAGGTTGGGGAACCTCACTGCGTCGGATCTCCACTTCCGCAAGTCATTGGAAATCTGGGAAGGGTTGGATGATGTAAGCCGTGCTGTTTTGACTCTAAACAACCTGGCTGTTATTTATCACGATCAAGGCAAGTTCAGACGGGCATTGAAGGAATACCAACATGCTGTGGATCGCGCGCGTGAGGCGGCTAGCCGGCGCTACGGTGCTTATGCTTTGATCGGCACAGGTGATGTTTACCGCGACCTGGGCCGGTACACAGATGCCGTTGAGGTCTACAAACAGGGTCTGCTAGATGCTCGTAAAGTTGGTGACGCTTTTCTTGGGACCTACGGCTTGGATGCGCTAGGGCAGACCTACCATCTGATGGGCAGAACGTCGGATGGTATTGCATTGGTGCGCCGTGCATATGAGGATGCTCGCGAGCGGGGAGCAGAATACGAGGTAGCCCGCTATCAGCTTTCTCTAGGCGCCATCGCACATGAGCAGGGCTTTCTGGATGAGGCGATCTATAGGCTTATCCAGTGTGCCGAGCACTTTCAGTCAGGGCATGTACCCGAGCTTGCTAAAACTAATCTGCATCTGGCCCAGGCATATCACCTGGCATATCGTTCCCAGGAGATGCGCGAATGTATTCGAGGCGCAGAGCTCTGTCTGTTTCGACTGGGCTACGATGGATTCATTCTATCGACACTGCTTCGAACGGCAGGTGCTATTTATGCGGCGGGTGACACCAGCCCCTACTTGAGAGATTTGCTCCAGAAAGCCGAAGATCGACTTGGCCCGATTTCTGCAGTAGCGAGCCGGCCTCCCAGTCCGCCCCTGCGGGTCCAGGTCCTGGGGCAGGCACGGGTGCATCTGGGTGATGTACCCCTGGTCAATGATTACTGGAGCCGGCAGCGCGTGCAAGAACTATTCTTCTACCTGTTGATGCGACCCAACCGTACCACTCACCAGATTGGCGTGGATCTGTGGCCGGACTTACCTCCGAAGCGAGTGCGAAACAACCTGTATGTGACGGTGTCCCGCTTGCGACAGGCGTTGGGTAACCAGGACTACGTAGTTAGCAAGGAAGGCAGGTATTCCTTGCGGGTGTCCCAACTGTGGGTCGATGCGCAACAGTTCCGCGACGCGATTCAGCTAGCCCAGAGCAGCCCGGATATCCAGGGGGAAATCCATCATCTGGAGCGGGCAGTGGGCCTATACAAAGGTGGTTTCCTGGCAGGATTCCCGGCGACTATCGACAGCGGTTGGATTCGCGAGGAGCAGGAGGATCTGCAACGATTGTACAGGCGAGCCCTAGCACGTCTAATTGACTACTGGACGTCTGAAGGGGATGAGCAGCGTGTACGACGATATACTCAGCACCACTCGAATGTCGCAGGGTGGTGAGTTGTCATAATGTATCTCGTATAGGATTGTGATTACTACTCAGCCGGCGGTTGAAACCACGCCTACCATTGCGAAGCGACGTCCTGAGGCTCAGCCCGAAGGGTCGGTTTCGCAAGGGCGACGTCCTGAGCCTGTCGAAGGGTTGCCGCGAATTCATTCGCAAGGCGCGAAGTAGCTGTGTAGTAACGGATCGTGATACATTAACCGCTCGACTACCGACCCCCTAGCGATTGGGTCGCCTGCACTCCCGGCCGAGCCGTCAGCAAAAGCAGAGTGGTAATAATCATAGCGGAGCTTAGGCACCACGCGCACGTCGCTCCGATGACAAACGGCTCCAGGAAGGTCAGGTAGATGGAGAACAGGGTGCCAACAAGCGCGATGCCGAACAAGGTTAGTGAGGCGATTGCGCGCCGGCGCTCATCGGCGCCTATGCGCCGCCATGCCCAGGTGGCAAGCATGGCCACGTAGCCGATGGCGCCCAGTATTCCGATGGGGAGGACGCCGAACAGCCGCGCATAACGGCTCTGTTGGACTGCGTTGCAATCACCCACCGGTCCACAGGCGGCCTTTGCACCCTGCGTTTCCACGTAGGCCAGGTAGAGGGCCACCCCCAGGCCGGCCAATGCCAGTACCGGCACCAGCCAACCCCAGGATGGCGGATCTGGGTCGGGCGTGCGCCGGCGGGGGCGCAAGACTTGCCAACTATCCACCGCCACATACCCCAGACTGGCGATCATGCCGATCAGCACGACCAGCGCCAGGGTGTTGCCGGCGGGGTCGCGGGCAAACTTCTGCATCGGGCCGAGGGACTGCTCCTGGGGTACGGCGAGCCTGGCGTCGGGCTGGGCTGTCGTCTCGGGTGGCAGTAATTCGCGTAAGCCAGGGATGTCCGGCAGTGGCATACCGCCCGTTGCCAGGCCCTTTTCAATCAGGTTGGGAAACTGATCAGCTATCTCGTCCGCGCCGATTAACACGGTCTCGCCCACGATCAGGGTCGGCACCACCTGCTGCTCTTTGGGTATCGAAAACTGCTCGGCCGCTGCCTGGAAGAGCGTCCAGCCCTCGGACTCAAACGTGCTCACGCCGATGATTTGCAGTTGTGAACCGTATTGATCGTACAGCGGGGGCAGAATATCCTCGATCACATGCTGGCAGTGGGGACACGTGGGCGAGTAGAATAGGACGGCGCGTACGACTGCTGGGGTGTCTTGAGCCTGAGCTAGGCCGGCCAGGGACAATGCCAGGATGAAGCTCGCCAGGAGTATCAGAATCAACTTGCGCATGAACAATTGCATGTTACCCTCTTATTCAGAACGCGCCATGGTCACTCTTCGCACCCCCGCCACCTGGGGGAAAATGGCTCCCTGCCCGATGGTGCGAATGGCTGCCTCCTCGTCGATGACCTGCGTTCCAGACAACACATCCACCCCGTAGTCCAATAGCGCCGGCGACAGAGGCGTACTCGGTCCCAGAAGCATCACAAACGCCTCTGGCCGGCAGAGCCCGAGCAGCCTATCCAGCGTGCCGTTGATCAGCGTGGTGGCTGTGATGGCCACCACATCTGCCTGTGGAATCAGATCGGGGGCTGCGGCGGCGGGATGCTCGTCGGGCAAGGGGCGCTCTTCCAGCACCCATAACTCTTTCACGTTCGGGCGAAGCCGGCGGATGAACGGGAAATGGCCCACAAGAGCTACTCGCTTGCCGTGCCCACGTCTTCTCAGCACCTCAACCGCATCCAGCTCATCCAGATGGGCCTCGTCCACTTCCAGTAGAGAGTTCAGTGTTGCCACGCCGATGCTGGATTCCAGAAGGTTGTCGGAACGGGCGAACTGAATCAACTCGTGGGCGGTCTTCTTGTGCAGCCGGCCCACATCTGCCACGCGGCTGTGGCCGTGGGGCCAGGTGTCCATCAGCGTGGCAGCCAGGCCGGCGCGCCGACTGCAAACGATGGTCCAGTGCGCCCCCACCAGGATGGATCGCACCGGCATATCCGGCGGTAGATTGGCAAACAAGTCATCAAGAACTGCCATGATTCTCCTCGGTCTGCAAAGCCTCTCGAATCGTACCAGGCTCAAGTCCAAATTCGGTCCAACCCTGGTCAGAATCCGGTTCCATGAGCAAGCCATGCGTTCGCACACACACACGCACGCTCGTAGTCAGCCACGTAGCGCAGCGGAGTGCCGGCAAGACGCCACTCCGCTGCGCTACGTGGCTGACTACGAACGTGGCTGACTACGAACGGGCGCGGGATGATTGTGACGTGTCGCGGAGTGCCCGGTCTCGTCTGAAATGGTAGCACCAATCGCGCGCAACGTGAAGTGGGGAACGAGCCTCGGACCTGTGGTCTCTGGAGGCCCGCGATGAGTCGGTTCAAAGTGGCATTGGCTGTCGGCATACTGTTGGCTGTCGCAGCCGGCAGTGCCGGGCTGGCCGGCGTGCCCGACGGGTCGTCCGGCTTTTATGGCGCCGTGCAGTTGGACGGAGCCAACGTCTCTGACGGAGCGCTGGTCTCGGCCTGGATGGATGGTGTCAAGTTCGCTGAGGCAACCACCACCCTCGCCGGCAATAACCCCGCCTACCTCGTTCGCGTGCCGGCGGATGACCCGAACACCCCTCAAATCGAAGGCGGTCGTGAAGGCCGGCCAATCTTCTTCCGTGTAGCCGGCTACGAAGCTGCACAGCTCGCACCCTGGCGAGCTGGCACGCTCGTCCGCCTCGACCTGGCAGCGAGCACCACCGACTCGCGTCCGATCACCTCAGCCGTGGATCCGAGAGGCGGCAACGTGGTCATCTCAGGTGTCGTGCAAGATTGCCGGACGGGGGCCGGCGTCGACGGTGAGACGGTCCACGTGCGCCAGGTGCCGGCGGTTTCCACGCTGACAGCCGAAGATGGCCGCTACACACTCGTGGCACAGCTCGCGCTCCCTGCGGAGTACACCATCGAGATTCGGCACCCCACCTATTTTTCGCCCCGTCGCAAGACCACCGGTGTGATCCAGCCGGCAGTGGATGGGCTGGCGCGGGTCGTCGTCAACTTTGCCGGCACGGATTGCCAGCCGCCCAAGCCGACGCTCCTGACTGTCACCTCCCCAGCTACGGCGACGCCCACACCCGAGCCCAGCCGTACGCCCACCCCGACTCCTGAGCCGACAGCCACTGCGACTCCGACGCCGACAGCTACCGAGCCGCCAACGCCTACGCCGTCTCCGACGCTGACCAACACTCCGACGTCGACGGACACCCCGACGCCCACGCCCACCGGCATCGTCGGGCCGGCGACGGACACGCCCACCGCCACGGCAACGGACACCCTGACGCCCACCGGCACACTGACCGCGACCCGTACCTCAACGTCCACAGCAACGCACACGCCGACGCCCACGCCCACGGAGATCGTGGGACCGGTGACGTTGACCACGGCTCCCACATCCTCGCCCACAGCCACCCCAACCACGACCCCTACGCCGACGGCCACGCCCAGCGCCAGCGCGACCCCCAGCCCAACCACCACGGCGACCCCCAGCCCAACCGCCACATCGACCGCGACCCCTACGCCGACGGCCACGCCCACGGCCACATCGACCGCCACCGCCACCCCAACTGCTACGGCTACGGCGACCGCCACGCCCACCCCCACTGCCTGCCCGGGCTGCCGCTGCAAAGTCGGCGTGATACTGCGCATCGAGGGTAAACGGCCAGGCCAGGTGGGGAGGGTGCCCGTCACGCTGGGCGTCCTGCGGGCGCCGAACGCCTCCAGTGTGAACTGCGGACCGCTGGCTACGCCGGCCCCAGATGGCTGGAGCGTGACCTGCCTGACCTCGGGCGTGGGAACGGGCGGGACGCGTAACGTGAACTTCGTATCGGTTGACTGCTTCGGCGGCGTCACCGTCGGTGTTGCCGACCAGGACACCCACGGCAACCAACTGAGCGTGCGCCGGCCCGGTGGTGCATGGGACGATTGTCCTGACCCAGACCCGAATTGCATCAAGGTGCGGTTCGATCAGTTCGAGGGTACCGGTGGCCCGCTGCCCTTCAAGGATTTGCAGTGGGGCGTGAGGGTGATTGCCACACCCGCAACCCCGCCGGCGGAGGCCCTGCCGGCCAACCAGGCCACGCTGCGTGAGAGTGTCCACGCTCTCACGATCCGCTCCGAGCCGGGCATCGGCGGCATGGTGCGCGGCTACGTGCTACCAGGTCACGTGGTGGCGATTCTGGAGGGCCCGCGACGGGTGGGGGGCAGCCCCTGGTTCCGCATTCTCGACCTGGACACCGACGTGGCCGGCTGGGTCAATGGGGATTACCTGCAACTTCCGAGTCTGCCGGCTGAGGATTTGGACGTGGGGTTGCCAGGTGTAATCACGCCGGCTGGCGAATTGCGAGTGGATAGCCGCGCGCGGCTGCGATCGGGCGTGCGTGGCTTGAACGTTCGCTCTGGTCCGGGCATCGGCAACCCCGTGATCGGCCACGTGGGGCCGGATGATGTGCTTCTTCTTCAGGATGGCCCGCGCATGGTGGCCGGCGCTCCGTGGTACGCTATCCTGAACGAGACCCGCGCGGTCGAGGGCTGGGTCAACGGGCGGTATCTGGAGCCGTGGCCTGTCACGCCAGGCGAATGAATGTGCGGCAAGTCTTGAACTCGATCTTGACACCGGCTCGAAAATGTCGTATAATAGTTGAAACGTTTAAGTTGCTCTATGTCACCTTGAGGGTTTTTTTGTCAGTTGTCTTAAACGTTTAAGTGGAGGCGGGATGGCTACGATTCGAGACGTTGCCAGGGAGGCCGGCGTATCCATTGCCACCGTGTCGTACGTACTCAACGAGACCGGTGCAGTGAGTGATGCGACGCGCCAGCGCGTCTTGCAAGCTGTGAAGAAGTTGGGCTACCGGCCCAGCGTCATTGCCAGGGGCCTGCAAGCACGCGAAAGCCGCATGATCGGCTACTCCTGGCAGCCGGTGCCGCCCAATCAGTTCAACCCCATCCTCGAGAAGTTCATCCACAGCATGGCCGAGGCGGCTGAGCGGCACGGTTATCATGTGCTCACCTTTCCCGGTATCGAATCCAGCGATGAGGTGGCCGTCTACCGCGAGATGGTGGAGAGCAGGCGGGTGGACGGCTTCGTACTGTCCAATACCAACCTGGGTGACCGACGTGTCCGCTACCTGTTGGACAAAGGGTTCCCTTTTGTCGCCTTTGGTCGAGCCAACCCTGAATGGGATTTTCCCTGGGTAGACGTGGACGGCGCCGATGGCGTACGACATGCTGTGGACCACTTGCTGGAACTGGGTCATAGGCGCATTGCATGCCTGGCCTGGCGGGAGGCTTCACTCACCGGTCAGTATCGCTTGCAGGGCTATCACGAGGCCATGACCGACGCCGGCCTGTCGCTTGATCCCGCCTGGGTGTCTCGGGTCGAGAACGATTACCACCACGCCTACGAAGCTACGCAGAATTGGCTGGCCCTGCCCGCCGACCGGCGTCCCACAGCGGTGGTGGCCCTCACCGACCTGATGGCAATCGGCGTAATGAACTGTGCCGCCGATGCTGGCTGGCAGGTGGGACGCGATCTGGCCGTGGTCGGTTTTGACGACGCCCCTATCGCGGGCTATCTGCGCCCCTCCCTCACAAGCCTCCGTCAGCCCATCGCGGAGGTGGGGGAGCGAGCGGTGACCATGTTGGTTGATGTGGTGCGAGGCCAGCAGCCTGAGCAGGCTCAGGCGCTCCTCAAGCCTCGGTTGATTGTGCGTGATTCGACGCGATTGTCGCGGCGAAGCGCATGAAGTGTGAATGTCCTGCGTACTGCGTATTGCGTACTGCGTATTCCGTTGCAGCGCAGTACGCAATACGCAGTACGCAATAGAACAGCATGAGCCAAACTGACTGGACGATCATCGAAACCGAATTTGACCCGGCTCACCTGCACCACCAGGAAACCGTGTTTACCCTCGGCAACGGCTATTTGGGCACGCGGGGCGCCTTCGAGGAAGGGTATCCCGGTGCGTGGCCGGCCACCTTGATCCACGGCGTGTACGACGACGTCCCGATCTTCTACACGGAGCTGGCTAACTGTCCCAACTGGTTGCCGCTGGTCGTGTTCGTGGCCGGCGAGCGGTTCCGCATGGACCGGGGCGAGGTGTTGCAGTACCAACGCCGGCTCGACCTGCGCCGTGGCGTGCTCAGTCGCGATGTGCGCTGGCGCAGCCGGGCCGGCCACACCGTGGATCTCCATTTTGAGCGCTTCGCAAGCATGGCCGATCCGCATGTGCTGGCTGTTCGTTGCGACATCACCCCGGTGGATTCTGATGGTTGGATTGAGGTGCAGGCCGGCATCAATGGCTATCCGGACAACTGGGGTGTCATGCACTGGCACATTGCGGATCAGGGCGACGACATCGACGAGGTCTGGTTGCACAGCCGGACGCGGCACAGCGACCTTGAACTTGCCGTGGCGGCCTCTCTATCGATCCAGGGGAGCCGTGAAACGCACCATCGGGCCACGGGCTGCGACGGCGTTCCGACAATGGTGGCACAATGCAAAGTCCGGCGCGGGCAGGCCATTACTGCCATCAAGTTGGTAAGCGTGTACACCTCCCGCGATCTGGAGCGGAGGAGCGGAGGGGCAGGGGAGCAGGGGAGCAGGGGAGCAGGGGAGAATTCACCCCAGCACCCCAGCACCCCAGCACCCCAGCACAGCAGCACCGTCGTCGATGCAGCACGGGACAAGCTTGATGACTTACTCGAGCGCCGGCTGCGCTACGCCGACTTGCTGGCAGCGCACTCAGCAGCCTGGGCCAGGGCGTGGGAAGCCAGTGACGTCGTGATCGAGGGCGACCCCAAGGCCCAACTGGCGGTTCGCTACAACCTGTTCCAGGTGTTGATCGCGGCCCCGCGCCATGACGACCGGGTCAGCATTCCGGCCAAGACGCTCTCCGGCTTCGGCTACCGGGGCCACGTGTTTTGGGACACCGATATCTTCATTCTCCCGTTCCTGAACCATACCCAGCCGGCCCTGGCGCGCAACCAGCTCTGCTATCGCTACCACACGCTGCCTGGCGCAAGGCGCAAGGCGCAGGCCGCCGGCTACCAGGGGGCCATGTTCGCCTGGGAGAGCGCAGACACCGGCGACGAGGTCACTCCGCGTTGGGTGCCCGCACAGGACGGTGACCTGATACGCATCTGGTGCGGCGACATCGAGCTGCACATCACCGCTGACGTGGCCTACGCGGTCTGGCAGTACTGGCGAGCCACCGGTGACGACGACTGGATGCGTCGTTACGGTGCCGAAATCATCCTCGACACGGCCGTCTTCTGGGGGAGTCGCGTCGAGTGGAACGCCGATCGTGGCCGATATGAGATCAGCGACGTGATCGGTCCCGACGAGTACCACGAGCACGTGGACAACAACGCCTTCACTAACCGGATGGTGCAGTGGCACCTGGAGAAGGCGTTGGAAGTGTTGGCCTGGCTGCGCCGTACAGACCCCGAGCGAGCCGCTGCGTTGGCTGAGCGGCTAGACCTGACCCCGGAGCGCCTGGCCCATTGGAACGCGGTCGTCGAGGATATCTTCGTGCTGCGCGACCCGGAGACAGGATTGATTGAGCAGTTCGAGGGCTTTTTCAGCCTGAAAGAGGTGGACCTGGCTGGGTACGAACCGCGCAGCCGGTCCATGCAGGCTCTGCTCGGCGGTGAGGAGATCAACCAGAGCCAGGTCTTGAAACAGGCCGACGTGCTGATGCTGCTCTACTTGCTGCGTGATCGATTCGACCGGCAGACGCTTCAGGCCAATTGGGACTACTACGCCCCCCGCACCGATCACACGCACGGCTCCTCCCTGGCGCCGGCCATCCACGCCATCCTGAGTTGCGAGCTGGGCCGGTCGGACGAAGCGTACGAGCACTTCATGCGCGCAGCCATCGTGGATCTGGAGGACCTGCGGGGCAACACCGCCGATGGCATCCACGCCGCATCGGCCGGCGGGCTGTGGCAGGCCGTCGTCTTCGGCTTCGGCGGCGTTCGCCTGACCGACGCCGGCCCGGTCGCCACCCCGCGCCTCCCTGCCGGCTGGACCCGCCTGAAATTCCGCCTCCAACATCGCGGCCAGTGGCACGACTTCGACCTATCGGCGGTCAGTTTTCAATCTGCAATCTACAATATGAAATCTGAGATCCAGGGTGTCATCTTCGACCTGGACGGTGTCCTCACCGACACGTCCGAATTCCACTACCTGGCCTGGCAGCGACTGGCCGACGAGGAGGGGTTTCCCTTCAACCGCGAGATCAACGAGCACCTGCGTGGGATGAGTCGGCCCGACTCACTGCGTATTGTCCTGGGTGAGCGCCGTGTGAGCGCCGGCCACTTTGAAGAGATGTTGGAGCGCAAGAACCGCTACTATCAGGAGTATATCCAGGGCTTGGCGCCGGCCAACCTGCTGCCCGGCGCGCTGGACCTACTGGACGAACTGCGGGCCGCCGGCATCAAGGTTGCCATCGGCTCAGCTAGCAAGAACGCCCGGACGGTGATCCAGCGGTTGGGCATCGCGGAGCGGGTGGATGTCATCGCGGATGGGCACAGCGTGGATCGGCCCAAGCCAGCACCGGACATCTTTCTGTACGCGGCAGCGCAACTCGGGCTGGAGCCGGCGCAGTGTGTGGTGATTGAGGACGCTGCCTCGGGTGTGGAAGCGGCTCTGGCGGCTGGCATGTTGGCGGTTGGCCTTGGTCCCCGCGAACGGGTGGGCAAGGCCAGTGTCGTCTTCCCGGACCTCTCTGGTGTAACACTGCAAGACATTCTCGTCGAGCGCGCCAGATTGTCCGTGCAAGCACATAGTCCTGACGCGAAATGAAACTACCCAGCCACCCTTGTGAAGGTTTCGAATAGCCTTGCCAATGGAGCGAGTCTCGGCTTGCGAGGAGACCGCCGGTCCAGAATTTGCTCGTGAACCTTCGCAAGGGTGGCTGGGTAGATACCGCGAAATGAACTAAAGTGAGTTGTGGCATCGAGTCCCCGATGGGGTTCGCACTGCAAGAAAGGAGGTGGAGTTTCGGACAAAACACTCGCGTTTGATCGGTGCTAAACTGGAACATTGGGAAGTCTCCACAAAACAACAGGAGGAGATCAAAGATGAAACGATCAAAGAGACTGATGCGTCGCGCGTTGTGGCTGGGTGTCCTGGTTGCGGCTTTAGCGATGCTAGCAGTGGCTTGCGGTGGCGGAGCGACACCTACACCGCCGCCGGCTGAAGAGAAACCCACCGCGACGTCGCCGGCTATCGTGGCAAAGGAAGAGACACCGACCCCCGCCCCCAAAGTGTCAAAGTACAATGAAGCGCCAATGCTGGCTGAGTTGGTGGCCGCGGGCGAGCTTCCGCCCGTTGATGAGCGCGTGTCGGACAACCCGCTGGTAACAACACCCTACGAGTCGGTCGGCAAGTATGGTGGCACTATGTACACCTATAGCTGGTGGCCGGAGGTTGGAAACGTCCAACTTTATTTTGCAGTCGATGCGCCGATCAAGTGGAAGGCAGATTTGACCGGCTATGAACCTGCCCTGGCCGAGTCGTACGAGTGGTCGGATGATGGGAAGACCTTCACGCTGCACCTGCGCCAGGGCGTGCGCTGGTCGGACGGCGAGCCCTACACGTCCGAAGACTGGCGCTTCTATTGGGAGGACATCGCCAATGACCCCGATTACAAGGTCATCACGGTGAAGGGCTGGCTGCGAAATGCGGACGGGTCCCCCATCGAAATGGAATTCCCCGACGAGTACACCGTGGTGTGGAAGGCCTCCGACAGGCCGTTGTGGATCGACCCATTCTACATGGCGCAGGGCTTCTGGGAGTTCGCCAAGGAAGTGATGAAGCCGGCGCACTACCTCAAGGAGTTCCACCCCAAGTACAACTCGGCTGCAACCTATGAGGATCTTGAGCAACAGGACAAATGGTGGCAGACACCTGGCTACCCGTGCCTCTTTGCCTGGTGCCTGGAGAGTCTGTCTGCGGACGGCAAGCGCTACACGTTCGCGCGCAATCCGTACTTCTGGCGCGTGGACACCGCGGGCAACCAGTTGCCTTACATCGACTACATCGACACTGAGATTGTCGAAGACGAGCAGGTACGCATTTTGAACTGCTCGCAAGGCAAATACACTGCGGCGTTCCGCTTCTGTGGTGGCCCTACCAACCTGCCTTTCCTGAGGGAGCAGGCCGACTCCGGTGGCTACCGCATGTTGGAGAATTGGATGAACGGCGCTGGTGCGTGGCCAGGTTATATGGTCAACCAGTACTACGTCGAGGGCGGGCAGAACTACCCAGACGACACCCCCGAGCGCGCTGCCGAGATCCGCGAACTGCTGCGCGACAAGCGCTTCCGCCAGGCTATGTCTATCGGTTTCAGCCGGCAGCGCATCATCGACACGGCCTGGGCCGGTATCGGCGAGGCCAAGTCCACGACGATCAGCCCGCAGTCCTGGCACTTTGCCAGCCCCGAAGGCCAGGATGTCTTCAAGCGGTGGGCGGAGACCTACTCCGAGTTCGATCCAGACACGGCCAACGCCATGCTGGACGAGATTGGCTTGGTGGATGAGGACGGTGATGGGTTCCGCGATCTGAAGGGCAAGCCATTCACCCTGATCATCGACATCAGCGACTGGGGCGGCAGCCTGAAGACTCAAGAGGACGCCTGCGCAGAGATGGATAACCAGTGGGAGACCAATGTGGGTGTAAAGGTTGAGTGCAACAACTTGCAGGGGCAACCTGACCTGGACACGCGCACCAACGAAGGTTTCTACATGATGCGCGGGGCTCACATAGCCGAGGTTGACATCTGGACCTACCCCGACTGGATCTTCCCCATCGTGAATCGGTACTATTTCCCGCTGGAGGGTCGGTACTATCAAATGGGTAAGGAGGAGTGCGAGCTAGTCGAAGGACAGCCCTATTCCTGCGGTGTAAAGCCCGAACCCGGCAGCCCGGCAGCGAAGCTGCAGGCGCTCTACGAAAAGGGTCTCAGAACCGGTACTGTCGAGGATCGGCACAAGGTGGTCTGGGAAGCAGTTGAGGTGATCATCGAGGAAGGCCCGTTTGTGATCGCCGTCGCCGGCGACCAACTGGAGCCAATCATGATCTCCAAGAACCTGCGCAACGTCATGGACTTTGGCGTGGTCGGTCCGTGGGCACCATCGACACCAGGGAACCAGGTTCCGGCTCAATGGTGGTTAGAACAGTAGTCTTGACGACCTGAGTGACCAAGTGGCGGGCGGGTCACACCCGCCCGCTACGTCTAACTCAAGAGGATCTGTTGAGCGTAGTGGCGACTTCAGTCGCGTCAGAACGGCTGAAGCCCTTTCTACCGAAAACGGGAAGGAGGCGCTTATGCTGAGCTATGTGATCCGACGTCTCAGTTACGCGGTGATCATGGTGGTGCTGGTTTCCTTTGTCAGTTTCGTCATCATCGAACTGCCACCGGGAGATTTCCTGACCCAGAAGATCGAACAGTTGCGAGCACGCGGTGATCGCAGCGCGGACGATCGCGTTGAAGAGTACCGGATACGCTACGGGCTGGATCGACCCTTTATGGAGCGGTACGTGACCTGGGCTGTCAACTTTGTCAAGGGTGATTTTGGCGAATCGTTCGAATACGAACGTCCGGTTCGGGAATTGCTGGGCGAGCGCCTGATCATGACGGTGATCCTGGCGATAGCCACACTGACTGTTGCCTGGGTGATCGCCATCCCACTTGGTGTATACTCGGCAGTCAGGCAGTATTCGCTGGGCGACCAGGTGATCACGACGATCAGTTTTCTCGGTCTGGGAGTCCCTGGCTTCCTTTTGGCCTTGTTGATCTTGTATTTCGCGATCACGGTGCTGGACCAAGAGGTGGTCGGGCTGTTCTCGCGGGAGTATGTCGATGCCCCCTGGAGTATGGGCCGGGTCGTGGACCTGTTGAAACATCTCTGGGTTCCAGCGGTCATCGGCGCAGTGACAGGAACGGGCGGCCTGATACGCATCATGCGCGGCAACCTGTTGGATACTCTGGGGCAGCCCTTTGTCGAGGCGGCGCGCGCCCGGGGACTGAGGAACAGGACGGTGATATGGAGACACGCCGTGCGGATCGCGATCAATCCCCTGATCGTGATTCTGGGATCAGAGGCGTTGCCCAACATCATCACCGGCAACGCGCTGATGGCTATCGTGCTGAATTTGCCAACGATTGGCCCGTTGTACGTGGATTCTTTGCGGAAGCTGGACATGTACATGGCCGGCACATGCATCGTTTTGTTCACAATGCTTCTGCTAGCCGGAAATCTGCTCGCCGACCTGACGCTGGCGTGGGTTGATCCCCGCATCCGGCTCGACTAGAGGCAGTTTCCAGTGATCAGTGACCAGTGGCCAGTGAGACCGACCACTGTTTCTGCTCACTGACTCCGGAGGTGAAATCATGATCGAAAACCAATCGTCAGTTCCCCCTGACTCTGAGAAGAAACAGGTGAGCCAGAGCTACTGGAGTCTGGTTTGGTGGCGGTTCAGAAAGAACAGGGTGGCCATCGTCGGCGCGATCATCCTGATCGTTTTCTACACGTCGTGTGTTGTCGTCCCCGAATTCGTTGCCCCTTACCCTCTCGAGCAGCGGTCGGATTTTACTGAGGCGCGCCCCCAAGCTATCCATTTTCGGGATCAGGAAGGGCGCTGGCATTTGCGTCCCTTTGTCTACGGGTTGGAGAAGAAAATCGATCAGGTCAAGCGCATCCGTACCTTCGAGGCAGACACGTCCAAGGTGTACCCCATCCACTTCTTTGTGAGAGGCGCGCCCTACGAGCTGTTCGGACTTATCAAGTGGGATAGACATCTGTTTGGTGGAGACCCAAATAATCCGGAGGCGACCGTTTTCATCATGGGGACTGACTCCCTGGGCCGAGATTATTTTTCGCGAATTCTTTTCGGCGGACGTCTTTCCCTACTGATCGGTTTGATCGGCCAGTTCCTCACGCTGTCGTTCGGCAGTGTGTTGGGCGCAATCTCGGGCTATTATGGCGGCGTGGTGGACATCGTGGTCCAGCGTGGGACCGAGTTCCTGGCAGCTTTCCCTGGTATCCCGCTCTTCATGGCCCTGGCAGCGGCAATCCCCACACACTGGTCGCCTGTCGCCGTGTATTTCATGCTAACAGTCATCCTTTCCTTTGTAGGCTGGGGTGGGCTGGCACGGCAGGTGCGGGGCTTGGTGCTTTCTCTGCGCGAGCGGGAGTATGTGTTGGCAGCCCAGAGTTTTGGCGCCAGTGACCGGCGCATCCTGTTCCGGCACTTGATCCCGGGCGCTATGAGCCATATCATTGTCATCGCCACTTTGGCCATCCCAGGCATGATCCTGGCAGAAACGGCACTGAGCTGGCTCGGTCTGGGGTTGCGACCGCCATTGACAAGCTGGGGCGTGCTTTTGAACGACGCGGCAACGGTGCGCTCCATTCGTTTTGCCCCGTGGCTGCTGTGGACGGTGCCCTTTATCATTGTCACCGTTCTGGCCTTCAACATGCTGGGTGACGGCTTGCGCGATGCCATGGATCCGTACGGTGGCTGATAGGTTCGGTAGGCAGTGGCCAATAATAAGTGATCGGTCATCAGACTACTTGTCCTTGATTACTGATTACTGATCACTGTTTACTGACCAGAGGAGGATGTTATGAGTGGGCAATCAACACTCGTCGAAGTGAAGAACCTAAGGGTCCAATTCGATGTGCGTGACGGCATTGTCAAAGCTGTGGATGGAGCGACCTTTGCGATCAAACGTGGCCAGACGTTGGGTGTAATCGGCGAAAGTGGCTGTGGCAAATCCATAACTGCCAAGGCCATCATGCGGATGGTTCCCAGGCCCGGCAAGATCGTGGATGGGGAGATCTTCTACCACCGCCGCATAAAGTCCAATGGATCTGAAGTCACTGACCTCGTCAGTGTGACTGAGCTGGACCCCGACGGAGAGGAGATCCGCAAGATCCGTGGCGGGGAGATTGCCATGATCTTTCAGGAACCCATGAGCTCCCTCACCCCAGTCTACACCGCCGGCACCCATATCAGGGAAGCTGTTAGTCTGCACCGGCTCTTCCCAATCCGCAAGGTTGGCAGCCAGATGGTGGAAACTATCCGGGCGCATCGGAAGGTCACCAAAGAGGAAGCCCGGGATATCGCCGTCGAAATGCTACGCAAGGTGGGGATACCCAAACCGGAACAGCGTGTGGACAGTTATCCGCATCAATTGAGCGGCGGACAGCGCCAACGGGTCATGATCGCTATAGCGCTCTCCTGCCAGCCGGCCATGTTGATCGCCGACGAGCCGACGACGGCCCTGGACGTGTCAATAGAGGCGCAGATTCTGGATCTCATGCGTGAGTTGCAGGAAACTGTTGATATGGCTATCATGTTCATCACGCATAACCTGGGCGTTGTCGCCGAGATGGCCGACGAGATTTGTGTGATGTACATGGGCAAAGTAGTCGAAAGGACCGATGTCGAGTCGCTGTTCTATGAGCCCAGGCATCCCTATTCGCGCGCTTTGCTGAAATCCATTCCCCATGTCGGCAAGAAGAGCAGTGAGCGATTGGCATCCATTGAGGGCATGGTCCCCGACCCGTTTGACCTGCCCACGGGGTGCCTCTTCCACCCGCGCTGTCCGGAGTTCATGCCGGGGAGATGCGACCGGATCGTGCCGGCGTGGACGCGGGTGGGTGAAGGGCATTGGGCGAGTTGCCTGCTGTATGAAAGTGAGGACTAGAATGGCCACTAGGGCTCCACTAGGGCATTCAGACCACATCCTGTTGGATGTACAAGGCCTGAAGAAGCACTTCCCCATCCAGGCCGGCCTGATGCGGCGGACGGTGGGTTACGTCAAAGCGGTTGACGACGTCAGCTTCTACGTGAGAGAGGGCGAGACGCTGGGGTTAGTGGGAGAGAGCGGCTGTGGAAAAACCACAGCCGGCCGATCCATCCTGCGCCTGTACGAACCCACCGCCGGCACCGTGCTCTTTCGATCACGTCTGCTGTCGCCAGACGGTGCGCCCCAGATGGTGAACCTGGCGGAGCTTGACAGGGAGCAAATGAAGCTGCTCCGGCAGGAAATAGCCATGATTTTCCAGGATCCGATCAACTCGCTGAACCCCAGGATGACTGTGTTTGACATAATCGCCGAGCCAATGGTGATCCACGGCAAGGGCGAGGGTCCCCAGGCCGAGGAGACCGTCGTCCGACTTCTCGAGCGCGTTGGGCTGCGACCGGAGCACATGCGCCGCTACCCCCACGAGTTTTCGGGCGGCCAACGGCAACGAATCGGCATTGCCCGATCTCTGTCCTTGAATCCCCAACTAATTATCTGCGACGAGCCTGTGTCTGCCCTGGATGTGTCAATTCAGGCACAAACACTGAACCTGCTTCAGGACTTGCAGGCGGACTTCAACCTGACCTACGTATTCATTGCCCATGATTTGAGCGTGGTCCAGCACATCTCCGACCGCGTGGCGGTGATGTACGTGGGCAAGCTGGTAGAGATGGCCGACGCCGAGGAACTGTACGTGCACCCGTTGCACCCCTACACCGAAGCCTTGATGTCGGCCGTGCCCAAGCCCGATCCCCTGCATCGATCCAAGCGCATCCTGCTGGAGGGCGACGTGGCGGACCCGTCGAATCCGCCGAGCGGATGCTACTTCCACCCCCGCTGTCGTTATGCCAGGGACGTGTGCCAACAAGAGGCGCCGGCCTTCCGAGAGGTTCAGCCCGACCATTACGTAGCCTGTCATTTCGCCGAAGACCTGGAGCTGGTTGGGGTGACATAGGACGTGGGAACCACGTATGATGCAGCCGAGGTCGGTTTTGCCGGCTGTGCTGGCCTTCATCTTGTGGATTGTCACAGCTGTGGTAGGTTTCTGGGAAATCGTCGTCGTTCGAGACATGGTGCTCCGGGTCTTCGCTCGTTTCTGGGGCGATCAGGAGCGGTTCGGGGCCGATTATGTTGTACGAACGACTGCGCGATAAGTTGGGCACAGAGGAAGCGTCCCTGCTCGTGCGCTACATCGAGGAGGCCGTCGAGAGGAGAGCCGCCACGAAAGTCAGTACATTGCTGGCCCTGGTGCGGTAGGATAGTCCCGCCCAGGCATCAGAAGCAGACTGTGCCTCGCCTCATCGAACAGGTGTCAGGGACACTAAAGTTGACGATAACTCGTTTTTGGGCAGCCATCGCGACCGGCCCGCCGGCCCGAAGCACGGATGAAAGTCGGCCAGAGCTAGCGCGGCAGCCAACATGTCATTCCGGCATGACGACTGCATGTCATTTTGAGCGGGTTGGGAGAGCCGGCAGCGAAGGACTCTCAACCGCCCACAGGCAACCGGGGCACTCGATGGAGCAAGAGAGCGAAGAATCTCCGGTGCACGTCGGAGACTCTTCGGCTACGCCTCAGAGTGACATGAGAGGGACCACCTGACATCGAAAGGACCTGGAATGCAAGAGTTGAAGTGGTGGCAAAAGGCCGTATTCTACCAGATCTACCCCCGCAGCTTCGCCGACGGGGATGGCGATGGCATTGGCGATTTTCAGGGTATGATCAACCGCCTGGACTATCTGCAGGACCTGGGCATCGACGCCATCTGGCTCTCGCCACACTATCCGTCGCCTATCGCCGACTGTGGCTATGACATCTCCGACTACACCGCCGTCGCGCCGGAGTACGGCACGCTGGATGACTTCCAACGCTTTCTGGACGGCGCCCACCAGCGCGGCATCCGGGTGATCCTCGATCTGGTGTTGAACCACACCTCCGATCAGCATCCCTGGTTCATCGAGTCCCGTTCCAGCCGTGATAATCCCAAGCGCGACTGGTACGTCTGGCACGACGGGGTGGCTCGGTCAGGAGACCGGTCACAGCATGGGGAGCGGCCACAGCATGGGCCGCCCAACAACTGGTACTCCGGTTTTGGCGGCTCGGCCTGGGAGTACGACCCGGCCACCGGTCAGTACTACTATCACTTCTTCCTCAAGGAGCAACCCGACCTGAACTGGCACAACCCCAAGGTCAGGCAGGCGATGTTTGACGCCGTTCGCTTCTGGCTTGACCTGGGTGTGGATGGCTTTCGCCTCGACGCTATCGGCACGATATTCGAGGACCCCGCGCTGCCCGACCACACCGCTGAGCTATCGCTGCCTGAATTGTACCGCGCTTCTCTCACCGCCGGCAGCGAAGAGGAACATGAGTGGCTAATTGAGCAGCGGGAAGCGATGTTCCGATACCAGGTTGAACAGCCGGGTGTGCACGAGTTGATGCGGGAACTGCGGACGCTAATCGACGAGTATGATGACCGCGTGCTGGTGGGCGAGACTGGCGAAATTGCCTATTATGGTGACGGACACAACGAGCTGCACTTGAACTTCAACTTCCCGCTGATGTGGACCGAGCGTCCGGCGCCCGCCGGCATGACGACCAAGCGATTTACACCCGCCTGGGTGCGCGCTAACCAGCAGGAGCGCCTGGCCGCGCTGCCGGCCGGCGCCTGGCCCTGCAACACCCTGGGCAACCACGACGCGGGACGCGTCTACAGCCGCTACGGCGATGGGCGAAACGACGCTGCCCTCGCCAGGATCTCCTTGGCGCTCATGCTCACCCTGCGCGGAACACCATTCCTCTACAACGGCGAGGAGATCGGCATGACTGATCTGCTGTTGGATGACGTGAGCCAGTTTCGGGATACTCTCGGCCTTTGGGTGTACCATACAGCGATCCATGAGCTTGGAATGCCACCAACCGAGGCACTGGTCACTGCGGCCCGGCTCAGCCGGGACAAGTGCCGGACACCCATGCAGTGGAGTTCAGCCCCCAATGGCGGCTTCAGCCCGGCTGGCGTGAGCACGTGGTTGCCAGTCAACCCCAATTATGGCGCTGGGGTCAATGTTGCCGACCAGCAAGGTGATCCGGGCTCGCTGCTCAACTTCTACAGGCGGATGCTGCGTGTCCGCAAGCAGACACCGGCGTTGATTGCCGGCGACTACACGCCGTTGCACGAGGACGCAGAAGACTATCTCGCCTTCCTGCGCAGCAGCCCCTCCACCCCATCGGGGGTGACAGAGGGGGGGGCCTCAGGGCAGGTCTGCCTGGTCGTGTTAAACATGTCCGAGCACCCTCACACCCTGAGTTTCGACGGTCCGACCGGGGGCTCAACAGCCCGCCTTCTCTTTTCCAGCCACGCGCGCGCCGGCAGTACAGACGCTCTCTCTCAGTTGACGATAGCCCCCTTTGAAATCTACATCGGAGAGCTTGGCTCAGAGCGTTAGTACGCCAATCGGAAAAAGTAACACACCATGGCGCAACAGGCTAGGACACCTATGCGACTATCACACCGGCTGACTTTATTGCTGCTCCTGACTCTGATCGCCGGCTGCATCCCGCCCGCTGCCGAGCCTACGCGCCCGCCGGCGACGGCAACGCCCACTGCGGCGCCCACGGCTATCACACCCACAAGCCCACCGGAGGGCCCAGCCAGCCCTTTCTGGTGGAACGACACCGTATTCTACGAGGTCTTTGTGCGCAGCTTCTATGACAGCGATGGCGACGGCGTCGGCGACTTGAACGGCCTCATCGAGAAGCTGGACTACCTGAACGACGGCGATCCGGCTACCGACGAAGACCTGGGCATTACCGGCATCTGGCTGATGCCCATTGCCGAGTCGCCCAGCTACCACGGCTACGATGTGGTTGACTACTTCACCGTGGACGAAGAGTACGGCGCCAACGAGGACTTTCTGCAGTTGATGGAGGCAGCTCACAAAAGGGGCATCCGAGTAATCGTCGATCTGGTGCTCAACCACACCAGTTGGAGGCATCCCTGGTTTGTGAGCGCCCGCAGCGACGTGGATAGCCCCTACCGAGATTTCTACATCTGGTCGGAGGAATATCCCCGCTACAAGAGTCCGTGGGGCGGGCAGGCCTGGCATCGCAGTGGTGACACTTACTACTACGGCATCTTTTGGGAAGGTATGCCGGACCTGAACTACAATACCCCGGCCGTCACGGTCGAGATGGAGAAGGTGATTCGCTTCTGGCTGGATGACATGGGCGTCGATGGCTTCCGGCTGGATGCGGTCAAGCACCTCATCGAAGATGGTCGCATCCAGGAGAACACGCCGGCTACCCACCAGTGGCTGTACGGCTTTCACGCCTTTTACAAAGAGGTCAACCCGGACGCGATGACCGTGGGCGAGGTGTGGAGTTCCACGGTCGAAGTCGCTAAATACGTCGGCGATCAACTCGACCTGGCCTTTGAGTTTGACACGTCCGAGGCCGTGCGCCGCAGCGTCAGGTTCGAAGATCGGAACTACGTACTGCGCGCGCATCGCCTGGCAACAGAACGCTATCCGCCCAACCAGTTCGCCACCTTCCTCACCAACCACGACCAGGAGCGGGTGATGAGCGAACTCCGTGAGAACGTGAACTGGGCCAAGACGGCGGCATCGCTGCTGCTCACCGGCCCCGGCGTGCCCTTCCTGTACTACGGAGAGGAGATCGGCCACGTCGGCGGCAAACCGGATGAGAACATCCGCACGCCGATGCAGTGGTCCAACGATGATTTCGCCGGGTTCACCGCCGCGACCATACCCTGGCGAACGCCTCAACGCAACTACCCCGACGTCAACGTCGCCGCTCAGACCGACGACCCCGATTCGCTGCTCAACCACTACCGGCGGTTGATCCAGGCCCGCAGCGACCACGCGGCTTTGCGCACCGGTGACTGGCGAGAAGTGGAAACCGAAGACAAACGGCTGTATGCTTTCCTGCGCCGCAGCAACGAAGAAACGCTGCTCGTACTGATCAACCTGGGCGGCGAACCGATCAGCGACTACAGCCTTAGCCTGGCCGAAGGTCCACTGCGTGAGGGCAGCGCCACTGAGATCTTCGCCGGCGCCCCGGTCAGCGCCCCGACGGTCAACGCAAATGGCGGATTCGATGTCTATAGGCCGCTGGCGGAGCTAGATGCATATAGCACGTATATCATCCAGTTCTCTTGATGAGATTAGCGATAGGGAGAAAAATAAATGACTAGAGCCATCGTCACACGCTTCACAGACAACCCCATCCTCACCAAAGATGACATCCCATACCCGGTGGCGACGGTTCACAACGCAGGGATGGTCAAACACAACGGCCGGTACACCATGCTCTTTCGCTCCCACCGGCGAAATGGCCGCTCCATCCTTGGCCTGGCAGAAAGCGACGACGGCTTTCACTTCCAGGTGCGACCGGAGCCATTCATGGCGCCGGCCACAGAAGGGCTCTTCGCGTGCTATGAAGAATACAGCGTCGAAGACCCCCGCATCTGCGCGATGGAGGACCGGTATCTCATTACCTACAGCGCCTATTCCCGGCACGGTGTGCGCATCGGTCTGGCTCAGACCGAGGATTTCGAGTCGGTAGAGCGGATTTCTATGATCACTCATGCGGATTACCGCAACTTGGTATTGTTTCCCCGCAAGTTCAACGGTCGCTACGTTCGGCTGGACCGGCCCCATTCCGAGATCTCTCCGTGGTCCGTTTGGATCTCCTACTCACCAGACCTGATACACTGGGGAGGTTCTCGATTGGTGATGAAACCCCTACAGTATCACTGGGATGAAATGAAAGTCGGTCCGGGAGCTACGCCTTTCGAGACTGAACACGGCTGGCTGCACATCTACCACGGGGTCTATCCTACTATGGATGGCTCAGTCTATCGCCTGGGTGTCGCGCTGCATGACCTTGAAGACCCAGCCAGAATACTGGGCGTCTCGGATGAGTGGATCTTGGAACCGGAAGACCCGTGGGAAGTGACGGGATACGTCCATAATGTTGTCTTTACCTGCGGAGCGATCCCCGAGGATGATGGCACCGTCAAGATTTATTGGGGTGGGGCAGACACGGTCATGTGCGCCGGCACGGCGCGGATCAGCGACCTGGTGGACCTGTGCCTGAGCAAATCAAGACCGCCGCTTTGAAATCGTTCCTACCTTGTTTTGTACATAGGAGGTAATTCACACGATGAAACTCGAACGTCATCCAGCCAACCCGATCCTGCTCCCCGATCCGACTTCGGACTGGGAGTGCTACAACGTCTTCAATCCGTCGGTGATCTACCACAACGGCCTGTTCCACATGCACTATCGGGCGCAGGGGCTGGATTGGGTCAGCCGTATCGGGTATGCGGTCAGTGAGGATGGGGTGCACTGGAACCGGCTGAGCCGGCCCGTGTTGGAGCCGCAGGACGGCACGGACTCGCGCGGTGTTGAGGACCCGCGTGTGACGGAGATCGACGGTGTCTTCTACATGTGCTACACCGCCTACGGGCGAGAGTTCCACGGCCCAGGCGAGCCGACCCACGCCGGCGGTGGCATCTTGCCGATGATCGCCCGCAGTGAGAACCTGATCGCGTGGGAGCGCCTGGGAGCCATCGTGCGCGGCGAGGACAACAAGGATCACGTGCTATTCCCACGCCGGATCGGCGGGCGCTTTGCGGCGCTACACCGCCGCCGGCCTCACGTCTGGTTGGCCTACTCCGACGACCTGCTGACGTGGCGCGAGGAGGAGATGACCCTCATCTACGGCCCGCGAGAGGATAACTGGTGGGACTGCAAGAGCGTGGGCAGCAACGGCGTGCCCATCGAAACGGAGCACGGCTGGCTGGTCCTGAACCACGCCTACGACCAAGACCATGTCTATCGCCTGGGGGTGGTGCTCCTGGGTCTGGACGATCCCAGCCGGGTGATGCGCCGGCCACGGGAGCCCATCTTCTGGCCGGAGGAGTTGTGGGAATTGAGGGGTGATGTGCCGAACGTGGTCTTTTCGTGCGCCAATCCGGTGGTGGACGGTACGGTGTACGTGTTTTACGGTGGTGGGGACCATGTCATCGGCCTGGCGACGTGCCGGCTGGATGATCTGATCGAGTTCGCGTTAGGGTGATGCAGCTAACGTCGCCGTTGTGCCGCCCAAAGTCAACCTCAATAAAAACCGAGTCTAGCGGTTAAAAACCAAGCTTAATGGGTCGGCACAAACGGCATTGTTAGGTTTTGTTGTTATTTTCCACAGTGATGACTACATTTCCCTTCTTGTGTCCTTTGTCGACATAGCTGTGAGCCTCGGCAATCTGTTCTAACGGGTAGCGTTTATCTATGACCGATTTTATCTGTCCCGTCTCCGCAAGCTCTTTGAGGAAGAGTAGGTCTTTGGTCTTTTCGCTAGCAGGCCTTAAACCTGTGAACGCAATCACAGCCTTTTTGCTGCCAATTTTTGATGTCCACAACATTTGAAGAAGAATTGCAAACGTAATGACAGTTGTAAGATAGCGTCCGTTTTGCGTTAGCGCGCTCTTACAACGTAAAAATGAACTCTTGCCTACCGTATCAAAAATAATATCATAGGTCTGCCCGCTCTTGGTAAAATCCTCTTGAGTGTAATCAATCACCTTATCAGCTCCCAGAGATTTCACCATTTCTACATTCGCGCTACTGCATACCCCGGTCACTTCCGCCCCGTAATACTTGGCAATCTGGACTGCAAAAGCACCTATCGATCCAGAAGCGCCATTGATAAGTACTTTTTGCCCGCTCTGAATATTTCCACTATCTCTAAGGAAAGGCAATGCGGTTAATGCCCCACCAAAGGCACCAACAGTTTCACTATAGGTCATATTGGTCGGTTTTATTATCAGCACTGCTTCTTCAGGCAGACATATGTACTCAGCATGAGCACCAAAATCGGCGGTGGTTGCAAAAACTTGATCCTCTGCCTTAAATCGCTTTACATCTTTACCTACTGCTTCAATTTCCCCGGCTAATTCACTCCCTAGTGTACTCTTTTTTGGCCTTATAAGACCTGTGAAAAGTCTTGCATCAAATCGGTTGCCCATTCGAAAGATGGAGTCCACTGCCGTTACCGCTGTGGCATATATTCTGATCAATACTTCATTGTCCTTGGGTGTAGGTTTTTCTACCTCTTTGATCTGAAGGACATCCGGTGATCCATATTCTGTGTATACTGCTGCTTTCATAAGTATTCCTCACTCACTTTGATTTGGTGATTTTCATTATCGTTTACGACAATACATCCTTCAAGTTGAAAAAGCTAACGGCGCGGCGGATGAGCCGCCAGGCCGA
>JBHHXF010000005.1:0-26160 GCA_046756905.1 Anaerolineae bacterium
TGGGAGTTTGCGATATACAAACACAGTTCGGAACGCTATGATCCGAACGATTGGTTTTTCCCAGGGTCCGAACACGTGGACGGGACTGTTGAGGGAGCGATGATGGCCGGCTTGCACGCTTACCCGGTGTAACATTCTGGATGTGGAGCGGTGGGCCGGCCGCTGATGGCGGAGATACAGGAAGCTTTGGGAGCACAAGTGCAGCCCAAACGCAGTCTCTTCACACCAAAGAGGCCGCTCAGGATAGTGGCTTCAGAAAGCTTGTCGGGGACACAGGATCATTCGGTCGCGGTCAAACGCTCACACGGCATGAAGCCGAATTTTGTCCCCTGGCAGGCAGATCGTATCACTAGTTTGGGATAATTGTCAAGGTTGACAGTGATGAGTAAAGAGTGGGATGTCGTTCCCATTTCACAGGTGGCCAGAAAGGTGTCGCGCCCATAAAGCGTTGATGGCTCGAAAGCATATCGTTTGTTGGGCGCTCACTGGTATGCGAAAGGCTTGTACGTCAAAGAGGAAAAGCTGGGTATAGAGATTCGGGCCACCAAGCTATTCGCCGTCAAGCCAGGCGATTTCGTGTACAATCGGCTGTTCGCCTGGAAAGGCTCCTTCGCCGTGGCTCAGCCGGAACACGAAGGTTGCCTTGTGTCAAACGAGTTCCCATGCTTTGAGCTGGACCGTGAGCGAATCAGTCCGAAGTTCCTGTGGCTCTATTTCTCGCGTGAAAGTGCCTGGCTGGAAGCGCTGGGACTGAGCAGCGGCAGCACACCAACCAGCCGAAACCGCCTGAAGGAAGGGCAGTTCCTGCAAATGCAGATTCCCCTTCCTCCCCTTGACGAACAACGCCGCATCGTGGCCCGCGTCGAGGAACTGGCGGCGCTCATCAATGAGGCGCAGGATCTGCGAGCCAAAGCACGGGAGGAGGCTGGAGGGCTGCTGGCGTCAGCCTCTTTTCAGTTGTTCAGTACTGCGGCAGTGTCGAGTTCAAATCGCGCAATTGGAGATACCATCTCGTTTCGCAGTGACCTCATTCGACCAACGGACGGGGAGTCAGGGCCTCTTCGGTTCGTTGGACTGCAACACATTGAGTCACACACCGGCAGAAGAATCGGCGAAGACCGATTGCTCGCTGAGGAGCTAGGGGGAAGGAAATTCAGGTTCTCGCCCCGAGAGATTGTCTATGGGTACCTGCGTCCTTACTTGAACAAGGTGTGGATTGCAGACTGCGAAGGAGTGTGTTCTGTAGATCAGTATGTGATTTGACCGGACCCGAAAATGGTGGGTACGAAATATCTGGCTCACTTTATGCGAAGTCCCGTCTTTCTGAACCAGGCAATTGAACTGACCCATAATCTGCTCCTGCCCAGACTACGAAAAGGGCTGTTAGAAAGTATATCCATTCCCGTTCCTCCCATCTGTGAGCAACGCCGCATCGTCGCCTACCTGGACGATCTGCAGGCCCAGGTGGACGAACTCACCGCCTTGCAGGATGCGACCCAGGTGGAGTTGGATGCACTGCTGCCGGCGGTGCTGGACCGGGCGTTTCGGGGGGAGTTGTAGACCCATGAATCTCAGCCGTAATGCGCGCCGCGCCGGCCTCATCCTCGCCATGTGGCTGATCGCCATCGTCGTCAGCCTGGTGGTCGTGCCACGCCTGCCGGCAAAGCTACCCACCTGGCTCCCCTGGGCCGTGGTCATCCTGCTGGGCACCATCGGCAAGGTGAATCTGATCACAAGCAAAAGGCTTGTCCCTCGTCCAGACCCCTGGTATACTTGATTCCGCGTTGCTACTCACCCTCCCGCAGGTTTGGAGCCTTTCCGGCTGAGAATCGCTGCTTCAAGACCGGGTTTCGGATGCAAAACCATTGTGCATCGCAACCTAAGGGAGGGTGACTGAACGGATATGGCAGAAACTCACGCCAGAGATGAAGAAGAGAGAAGACAGCAAGAGACGTGTCGCGCTTGTCACGGGCGCAACGGGGGCCATCGGGAAAGCGATAGCACGACAGATCGCCCAACAACAGGCGTACGAGGTTGTCCTCGCCTGTCGAAACGAGGAGAAGGCCCGTAAGGCTGTGACCGACATCATGCGGGCCACGGGGAACAGCGACGTTCGGTATGAGCTTGTTGACGTATCCCGACGTTCATCCATCCAGGCTCTGGCGGATCGCTGGCGTGGACCACTTCATGTTCTGATCAACAACGCGGCCGTGACGCCGCGCACGCGCCAGGAGACGCCCGAAGGGATCGAGCTCCAGTTCGCCACCAACGTGCTGGGATACTTCTGGATGATCCAGGCGTTCAGCGAGCACCTCAAGCGCTCCTCGCCGTCTCGTGTGGTCAACGTGGCCAGTTATTGGGCCGGCGACCTAGATCTTCATGATCTGGAATTCAAGCGCCGGCGGTACAGCAATGGGCCGGCCTATCGCCAATCGAAACAGGCGAATCGAATGTTGACGGTGGCGTCTGCGGAGAGATTGAAACCCTACGGCGTCTCGGTCAATGTCTGCCATCCAGGCGATGTCAACTCCAGACTGAGCAACGACCTGGGTTTCGGGGGACACGAATCGCCAGACGAGGGAGCCAGAACACCGGTATGGCTGGCCACAGGTCCGGTAGGCGGACAGGTGACGGGGAAGTACTTCGAGCACCTGCGAGAGGTGCGATGCCGTTTTGGCGAAGACAGGCCGGCAGTGGAAAAACTGTACGAAATCTGCCTCTCCTACACCGCCTGACCTTTTGGCGCGGTCGATGTCCAAAACTCAGGTGACCGGCACTTCCGAAGTGCCGGTCACCTGCGCGACGTCGGCTTGCCGGCCACCCGCTTTCGGTGTAAAATTCTACCAGGATCCGCATGGTCCCGTGATCGAGGTGAGCGCAATGCTTCCACAACTCCAGCTTCAAACAATCGAATACCCCGAAAGCGACGGTCAACCCATAGGTGAGACAGGCTTCCACGTTACGCTGATCACATACCTCCTCTCCATACTGCGCGAGTTTTTCCGAAATCGACCTGATGTGTACGTCGGCGCTAACATGTTCGTGTACTACGAAGAGGGTAATCCCGCCAGGAACGTCGCCCCGGACGTCTTTGTCGTATTCGGCACATCGAAAGCGGAACGCCGCACCTGGAAGATATGGGAAGAAGGCGTGGGGCCTGACGTTGTGTTTGAGCTGACGTCGAGAGGCACGTGGAGCGAAGACCTGGGCACGAAAAAGGGGTTGTACGAGTGGATGGGGGTCCGCGAATACTTTCTCTTTGATCCGCTGGGCGAGTACCTGAGCCCGGTGCTACGCGGCTTTCGGCTGACCAACGGCGGTTATCGTGAGATTGAAGCAACGATCACGCCAGGTGGCTTGCAACTCACCAGCGAGGCGCTGGGACTCCTTCTGGTCGCGGACGGCGGTGAGCTTCGCCTGGTGGATCAGGCAACGGGAGAGAGACTGTTACCGCCACCCGATTTGGCCCAGGCATTGCGAGAGATACCCAGACCCAGGCTGAGACATTGCAAGCCGAGGTCGCACGGCTGGAAGCTGAGTTGGCCCGCATGCGGGGCCATCGGGATACGTGACCACGGTCTATTCCGTATGAATCTCGACCGCTGAATACACAAGATGTCTCGATTTTGCCCCCGCCACGCCACTCGTCTCATGCCGGCATTTGCCACTCTTGCCCTGGGCATCCTGCTCACCCTGGCAGCCTGCTCCACCCCACAACCAGCTCCTACCGCTGTCCCACGAGCCGGTGGCGAGCCAACAGCTTTCATCCTCAAGAGTACGGTCTTTCACGAAGGCGAGGCCATTCCCAAACGCTATACCTGTGATGGGGAAGATGTTTCTCCTGAGCTGCGCTGGGAGGACACGCCGGCCAACACCCGGAGCTTCGCCCTCATCATGGACGACCCCGATGCTCCCGGCCGTACCTTCACCCATTGGGTCCTCTTCGACATACCGGCGGATACGACTAACCTGCCGGAAGGATTGCGCGCTGGCGACATCGGCCAGTCTGGGCGGAACGATTTCAGCAAGGCCGGCTACGGCGGCCCCTGTCCTCCGCCGGGTCACGGCCCCCATCGGTACTTCTTCACACTGTACGCCCTGGACACCGATAGCCTCAACCTGTCGGATGGCGCTTCGCGCTCCCAGGTCGAGCAGGCCCTGGAGGGACACATTATCGGCCAGGCCCGGCTCATGGGACGATATGAGCGCTAGAGAATTCAGACTCAAAGACGAATACCACTACAACCGCTCCGGGCCGGTGCGTTGGATCATCTCCCACGTCTTGCGCTACCCGATATTCCCCCTGGCGATGGTGCTGGCATCCGTCTTCAACAACGCTTTCTACAGCTTCATCCAGATCTTTGTTGGCCGGGCCTTTGACCTGATCACCACGCCAGGCTGGCAGACGGCCTCCCTGCTGGGACTGGCCGCCGCCGTGATGGGCTCGGCCGTCGGGCAGGGCCTGACGGGGCTGGTGCGCAACTCCAGCATCGAGTTCTCGGCCCAGCGGGTCGAGCGCGATTCCCGCGATGAACTGTACGCGAGTCTCCTGGGCAAGAGCCAGACGTTTCATGGCCGGCAGCGCATCGGCGACATTATGGCCCGCACCACCAACGACGTGCGCAACCTCAACCTGATGCTGAGCCCCGGCTTGAACCTGATCACGGATTCGACCATGGCCATCATCGTCCCTGTGGCCCTGATCGGCCGACTCCATGTCGAGTTGCTGCTTGTTCCATCCATCTTTCTGATCCTACTGGCCATCACCCTGATCGACTACAACCGACGACTCAGCCCGGTCAGCGCGGCCATGCGGGAGCAGTTCGGGACGATGAACGCCGGCCTGGCGGAGGCCATCGCCGGCATCGAAGTCGTGAAAGCGAACGTTCAGGAGCGGTACGAGTGGAGCAAATTCACCCAGAACGCCGGCCTGTTCCGGGACTATTTCGTGAAACAGGGAGAGATCCAGGCGCGCTACCTGCCGATGTTGATGTTCAGCCTGGCCTGGGCCGCCGGCTTCCTGCACGCCCTGCTCCTCTGGCGCGCGGGTGGGGTCAGCCTGGGCGAAGTCATCGCTTACATGGGATTGCTGGGAACACTCCGCTTTCCCACGTTCATCTCCCTGTTCTCCTTCGACTTGGTGCAGCAAGGCGTTGCCAGCGCGCGGCGGATTCTTGAGATAATCAATACGGAAACGGAATTGGACGAGAACCCGGCCGGCGTCTCCCGACCGATTAAGGGACAAGTCGTCTTTGAGAACGTGAGTTTCAGTTATGACGGAAGCCCGGTTCTGAAAGACATCAGCTTTGTGAGTCGGCCAGGGGAGACGATCGCCATCGTCGGGCAGACCGGATCGGGCAAGACCACCCTTACCCGGCTTATCAACCGGATATTTGACGTGGATAGCGGGAGCGTGCTGATCGACCGCGCAGATGTGCGCGAATGGGGCTTGGAATCGCTGCGCTCACAAATATCGACCATTGAGCAGGACATCTTCCTGTTTTCCCGTACCATTGCTGAGAACATCGCCTTCGGCTGTGCTGGTGCCGGACAGGGGGCAATTGAGCAAGCCGCCCGCGAAGCTCAGGCCCACGAGTTCATTATGAGCTTCAAAGACGGCTACAACACCGAAGTGGGGGAGCGCGGCGTGATGTTGTCTGGCGGGCAGCGGCAGCGCATCGCCATCGCCCGCGCCTTTCTCACAGACCCGCGCATCCTGATTTTGGACGACAGCACAAGCGCCATCGACAGTGCCACCGAGGATCAGATTCAGCGGGCCATGCGGCGCATCAGCCGGCAGCGCACCACCTTCCTCATCACCCACCGGCTCAGCCAGATTCGCTGGGCTGACCGCATCCTGGTCCTGCGACGCGGCGAATTGGTAGATCAGGGGAAGCATGAGGAGCTGCTGGAGAGGAGCCTGGATTACCGCCGCATCTTTGCGAGGTATGACACGTGACACAGCCAGTAACCAGTGATCAGTAATCAGTGATCAGTAATCAGTGGCCGGAGTTCCACGACTGATACTGATCACTGGTTAGTGAACGGCTACGATTGACTATGGGTTTCATCCTGGACGGTCTCGAATCCGAAGCATACGACCGCGTGTACCGCGATCGGGAACTGCTGCGCCGGATCATCGACTACTTCCGGCCTCACAGCCGGCAGATGATCATGGTCGCTGTCACCATCACTCTGAACTCGGTGGCCGGCACCGGCGGCCCCATCCTAATCTCGAAAGCGATTGATTGGGTGGCGAGAGAGCCATCGGTCCGTATCATGACGCTGCTGGCCGGCGGCATACTCCTGCTGGGCGTGTCGGCCTGGACTTTCAACTTCATTCAGCAAATGTTTTCGGCGCGGGTCATCGGCAACGTGGTACTCCAACTGCGCCAGGATGTCTTCGATGCGACTATTCAACACGACCTCTCGTTCTACGATGAGTATCGCACCGGCAAAATCGTGAGCCGCGTCACGTCCGACACGCAGGACTTTTCAAACGTCGTAACACTCTCGACAAATCTGCTCAGCCAGGTATTGCTGGTGGTTATCCTCTCCGCGTGGCTGTTCAACATCGATGTTTGGCTGACCCTGTTGCTGTTGGGGATGACACCCATCGTAGCGATCATCGCCCTCAGCTTTCGGCGCATAGCCCGGACAGTTACCCAGCGCGCCCGTCGGGTGACTGCCAAGATCAATGCCCAGATCCAGGAGTCGGTGAGTGGGATCATGGTAGCTAAGAGCTTCCGGCAGGAGCAGGCCGTCTACGACACCTTCTTCGCCAACAACCAGCAGGCATACCAGGTCGGACTGCGGCGAGGCTTAACACTTAACACGATTTTCCCGGTGATGGGGATGGGTTCCGGGCTGGCAGTCGCTTCGCTCGTTTATGCCGGCGGTCTGACGACGCGAACTGGGAGCATGAGCCCCGGCGATTGGTATCTGTTCATGCAGGCCGTAGGATTTTATTGGTTCCCGATGATGGGCATCGCTTCATTCTGGAGCCAGTTCCAGGACGGACTGTCGGCTGCCGAACGCGTGTTTGCGCTGATTGACGCAGAACCCAAAGTCGTGCAGATGGCCGCCGAAGCCGTGGGCACGGTGAATGCGCCACCCCTCCAGGGACGGATAGAGTTTCGCAATGTCACTTTCGCTTACACCAGCAAGGAGACCGTGCTGACCGATTTCTCGCTGGAAGTTAGAACTCAGGAGACGCTGGCGCTGGTGGGTCACACGGGCGCCGGCAAGAGCAGTATAGGCCGGCTGATTGCGCGCTTCTACGAGTTTCAGGGGGGCGAGCTCTTGATCGACGGGCGGGACATCCGCCGGCTGGACCTGAGACAGTATCGCCAGCACATCGGACTGGTTCCGCAAGAGCCGTTTCTGTTCTCGGGCACGGCACGCGACAACATCCGGTATGGCCGGCCAGAGGCAACCGATGCCGAGGTGTACCAGGCAGCGATGCACGTCGGCCATGGTGACTGGCTGGCCGATCTGTCAGACGGACTCGATACTGATGTAGGCGAGCGCGGAGCAAACCTATCCATGGGGCAGCGGCAACTGCTCGTTCTGGCGCGTGTGCTGCTCAAGGATCCGGCCATCTTTATCTTGGACGAAGCAACGGCCAGCGTGGACCCCTTCACCGAGACACTTATCCAAGAGGGGCTGGAAACAATTATGCGTGACCGGACAGCCATCGTAATCGCCCACCGACTGTCCACGGTCAAGCACGCCGACAGAATCATCGTGATGGATCATGGTCAAATCATCGAAGAAGGCACCCATAATGAGTTGATAGCCCAGGCCGGCCACTACGCTGAACTCTACAACACCTACTTCCGGCACCAGTCACTGGATTATATCGAGAGTTTTACCATCTAGCTACCCCTTAACCACAATATCTTGTGTCTCTGATTGCTATCATCCCCCTATATCTTGTGCCTTGTCGACACAGGGCGCAGGCAGTACAATGTGACATAATCGTTGAGGGGTCGGGGTGGCCCCGCCTTGGGAGCAAGTGTAGTTTCGGAAGGGGGTGCTAGAATCATACGACTTGGCCATTTTGTTCGGATAGCCAGTAAGCCTTGATCTACAGGCTATCACACACACCTGCGCATCTGCGCGGTACCAGTATGAAAGGACAAACCCTGCCCATGGCAAGTCGATCCAAATCCAGTGACAATAACCGTTCATGCAATGCATTGTGGCACAAGGTAAAAGTTGACGAATTGGCAGACCTCATCGCCAGTAGCACGGGGATGAATGAAGCCGAAATCCGACAGGTTCTCCAGGAACTGAATGACACGGACATCTATGTCCAATCATCGGGCCAGGCCTGCAAACGTAGGTGGTTTGGGAAGCGTAAAGCATGACCTGAGTCTGACGCCCCCCACGAGTGCAGCCCGGACATTGAACTCAACAATACTATCTTTCTTTCCGGTGTAGCATCAGCAGTTGCCCCCTCACCCCGCCGGCCTATAGTCGGGGCGAGGGGGCGTTTTGGTCTCTTCCTCTGAAGCTGTTGCTAACATGATTGAACCCTTTTTGAAACCGTGCTATAATACGGGTCGCCCCTTTCTCAACAGGAGATCGTCCCTCAAATAACGACTGTTTGTATCTTCATAAGCCTCTCACACGAAGGAGGGAGACATTGAACATCCACGAATACCAAGCTAAACGCCTCTTCGCCAGGTACAACATCCCCATTCCGGGTGGCGAAGTCGCTGAAACGCCTGAAGAGGCTCGTCAGATCGCCGAACAACTCGGCGTGCCTGTGGTTGTCAAAGCCCAGGTTCTCGTCGGTGGACGGGGCAAGGCCGGCGGCATCAAGCTCGCTCGGTCGCCGGTCGAAGCAGCCGACCGCGCAGAGGAGATTCTGGGCATGGACATCAAGGGGCTGACCGTCGAAAAAGTGCTGGTCGATGAGGCTGCGGATATCCAGGATGAGTTGTATCTGGGGGTTGTTCTGGATCGTGGCAACAAGAGGGTTGTGATGATGGGCTCCTCGGAAGGTGGTGTGGACATCGAAGATGTGGCGGCCACAACACCTGAAAAGATCGTTCGTGTTACGGTCGAACCGATGCTCGGTTTGAGAGAGTTTCAGGCCCGCGAGCTGGCCTATGGCATGGGTCTCGATAAGAGCTTGGTGCGCTCCTTTACAGGGATTGCCCAGGGGCTTTACCGTTCCTTTGTGGGGAACGATGCGTCCCTGGCGGAGATCAACCCACTGGTTGTTACCGGCGATGGCCGGCTGTTGGCTGTCGATGGCAAGATGAACATTGATGATAGTGGGCTGTTCCGACACGTAGACATCGCAGATATGCGTGATACGGCCGCCGAAGATGAGTCGGAGCGTAAGGCACGTGAGGCCGGCCTGAGCTACGTCGATCTGGAGGGCGAAATCGGCTGCATGGTGAATGGCGCCGGCCTGGCCATGGCGACTATGGACATTGTGAAGCTGTACGGCGGCGCGCCGGCAAACTTCCTAGACATCGGCGGCGGCGCCCAAGCCGACAAGGTGGCGGCAGCTCTGTGCATAATCCTCAGTGATCCCAAGGTCAAGGCGGTCCTCTTCAACATCTTCGGTGGCATCACGCGCGGCGATGAGGTGGCCCGTGGCATTCTGGAGGCGCTGCAAGGTATTGATACCGATGTGCCGATGATCGTCAGACTTGTTGGGACCCGCGCCGAAGAGGGCCGCCAACTGCTGGCCGATGCCGAAATGATCACAGCCGAGAGCCTTAGCGATGCGGCGCAGAAGGCAGTCGCAGCCGCGCGGGGCGCATTGGCGTAAAACGTGAGGGGAGCTATCAATGAGTATTCTGGTTAACAAAAACACACGCCTCATGGTTCAGGGTATCACCGGGCGTGAGGGCGAGTTTCATACGCGACAGATGATTGAATACGGGACCAACGTCGTCGCCGGCGTCACTCCTGGTCGTGGCGGTCAGGAAGTGGCCGGCGTGCCCGTATTTGACACCGTCGCCCAGGCGGTAGAGGAAACGGGGGCCAATGGCTCGGTGATCTTTGTGCCGGCCCGCTTCGCCCCGGACGCGATTCTGGAGGCGGCGGGGCATGGCGTGCCGCTCGTCGTGTGTATCACCGAAGGGATTCCGGCCCTGGACATGATCGACGTTGTCGCGTATCTGGATGAAAAGGGCACGAAGCTGGTAGGCCCCAACTGCCCCGGCCTGATCACGCCGGGCGAGTGCAAGGCAGGCATCATTCCCGGCAATATCGTTATGCCGGGGCCTGTTGGTATGGTCTCGCGCAGTGGAACGCTGACATACGAGGTGATCTGGGCGCTGACCGAGCGCGGAATTGGCCAGTCGACGTGCGTCGGCATTGGCGGCGATCCAGTGAATGGGCTGCGGTTTATCGAGGTGCTGGACCTGTTTGAACGTGATCCTCAGACGGAGCAGATTGTGCTGATCGGCGAGATCGGCGGCACGGCTGAGGAGCAGGCGGCCGAGTACATCGCGGCGAACATCACCAAGCCCGTGGTGGCCTTCGTGGCCGGCCGCACGGCGCCTCCAGGCAAGCGCATGGGCCACGCCGGCGCCATCATCTCCGGCGGCGAGGGACGCGCCGAGGACAAGATCGCAGCCTTCGAAGCTGCCGGCGTGCCGGTGGCCGAGCATCCGGAACAGATCGCTGAGATCATTGCACACTTTCGGAGCCAGTGATCTGTTGTGAGAATGGATGGCTAGGTGGCTCATTGGCTAGATGGCTTGGCGGCACTGTATGAGCCATCCAGCCATCCAGCCAACCAGCTTTGGGTGCTCTAGAGGGCATGTTGGCTGCTCCGAGAAGTTTGCGGTTGCTGCGAGTTCGTATTAAAACCGATGGCTGATGTTCTACCAGATTTCGACCTGCGGCCCTACGCCGGCCTGTGGATCGCCGTGGTTGACAGGCGAGTGGCCGGCGTAGGGCGCTCCGAGCGCGCGGCGCGCCTGGCAGCCAAGCGGAGCCGGCCCAAGGACGATCCCCTTGTGGTGCGCGTGGCCGAGGATGGGACGGTTGACCTAAGGGCCGACCACCGACAAACCGACCAATCGACCCGATGACCGATCAACTGGACGACGACTCCGGTCGTGAGCTGCTCCGGCAGATCGCCGGCTTCTTCCAGACGCATGGTGTACCGGCCTACGTCGTCGGTGGCACCGTTCGCGACTGGCTGTTGGGGCGTTCCAGCCTGGATCTGGATCTGGCGGTGGCCGGTGATGCGCTGACACTGACACGTGCTCTGGCCGATGAACTGGATGCCGCCTACGTCCCCCTGGACATCGAGCGCGCAACCGCACGCGTGGTGTTGCGCCGGACCGAGGGGACGAGACGTGTAGGGGCGAGGCAAGGCGGAGAGCAAGTTGGCTTGCGTATGATGCGCCAATCCGCCTTGCCTCGCCCCTACGCGTACATCGACGTGGCGCAGTTGCGCGGCGACACGTTGGCCGCCGATCTGGTGGAGCGTGATTTCACGGTGAACGCCATGGCGGTCCGGCTGGAGGATGCGGCTGCGGGCCGGCTCGACGTAATTGATCTGCTGGGCGGTCGGCGGGACCTGCGGGCTGGCCGGCTGCGCGCTACGTCGGAGTCGGCCTTCCGCGATGACCCACTGCGCATGTTACGGGCCATACGCCTGGCGGCCGAACTGAACTTCGCCATCGTTCCCCAGACGAAGGCCTGGATTGCTGACCACGCCCATGCCATCCGTGCGCCGGCGCCCGAGCGGCTACGCGATGAACTGGTGCGCCTGTTCGCGTGCCCCGACACGTCGAGCCAGATCCGGCTGATGGATGAGCTTGGGCTGCTGGGACCGCTGTTGCCTGAACTGGTGGCCGGCAAAGGGGTCGCGCAGCCGTCGATGCACCAGTGGGATGTGTTCGAGCATTCCCTGATGGTCGTTGAGCGGGTCGACCGCGTCCTGGGAGTGCTGGAGCTGCCGTCCTTCGGGCCGGCGGGTCAGCAGCCGACGCCTGTGGACGCAGCCGTCGAGGAGGTGCGAAGCTGCCTCGCGCCGTTCGCTGCCGACCTGCGGGCGCACCTTTTGGCCGAACTGGTGGGGGGCCGGCAGCGCTTCGTACTGCTGAAGTTGCTGGCGCTGCTGCACGACGTGGGCAAAGCCGAAACGCGTTCGGTTGACGAAGCCGGCGACGTCCACTTCTACGGCCACGAGCAGGTGGGCGCTGAAATGGTCGCTGCGATCCTGCGCCGCTTCCATTTCGGTGCGCGGGAGGTGCAGCTTGGACGCACCGTCACGCGACATCACCCGCGTCCGTTGTGGCTGGCCGGCGCCGACAAAGTGACAAACCGCGCCATCTACCGCTTTTTCCGCGACACGCGGAAGGCCGGCCTGGACGTGGTCCTGCTGGCATTGGCCGACACGCTGGCAAGAGGGGACGAGCCACCAGCCGCCGCCACCTGGCCGGTGCAACTCGGCATAACGGGGCGGCTGTTGCGGGCCTGGTTTGAGCGGCGCGATAGCATTGTGCAGCCGCCACCGCTCGTCCGAGGCAGTGACCTGATCGAGACATTCGGCCTGGAACCGGGGCCCATTGTAGGTGAACTATTGGAAGCCATCCGTGAGACCCAGGTGACGGGCGATGTTGCGACCCGGAGTGAGGCGCTTGAACTGGCCGGCGACTGGCTTGCTGCCAAGCTGGGGAGCAGGGGAGCAGAGGAGCAGGGGAGCAGGGGAGCGGGGGGGCAGGGGAGCGGGGGAGCGGGGGAGCAGGGGGCAGGGGAGCGGGGGAGTGGGGGAGCAGGGGGGCGAGGGAGATAAGGGGTAACGCTCGATGTTGCCGTTAGTCGTTCGTCGGTGAGTGACAGCGAGTGGCTGAAGTGGCTGTGGATTTGGTTGTCGTGGACGGAATCGTCGTCACGTCCACGGAGATGTACGCGGGTGGGGTGGCCATCGACAACGGCGTGATCGTGGCTGTTGGCCAGATGGATGGGCTGCCCGAAGGCCGGCAGGTGCTCAGCGCCGGCGGCAACTACATACTGCCCGGTCTGATCGATCCCCACGTGCATTTTCGGGATCCTGGCCTGACGCACAAGGAGGATTACACCACCGGGTCCCTGGCGGCGCTCATGGGGGGCGTCACCACGGTCCTGGACATGCCGAACGTACTTCCGCCAACCTCTACGGCCGAACGGGTGCGCGAGCGCCGGCATCTCATCGAATCGAAGTCCTACATCGATGTAATGCTGGTCGGCGTGATCGTCCAGGACAACCTGGACGAGATCAAGGCGATGGCCGAGGCCGGCGTCGTGGGGTACAAAGTGTTCCTGGGCTCTACCGTCGGTGGGATTCCCGCTCCCGACGATGGCACGTTGTTGGACGCCATGGCGGCGGTGGCCGAAACGGGCCGGCGCGTCGGGTTCCACGCCGAGAACGACGCGATCGTTCAGCACCGGGTTCAGCAGCTTCGGGCACGGGGGCACACAGACCCGTTGGCTCATCTGGAATCGCGGCCGGCCATCGCCGAGGCGGAAGCTATCCAGCGCATCGTCCTTTTTGCGAAGCAGACGGGCGCCGAGGCCCACATCTTTCACCTCAGCTCTCGACAGGGGTTGGAGGTCGTGGCCGGCAGCCGGGCCAGCGGATCAACAATCACCGCTGAAACCGGTCCGCGCTATCTGTTTCTGGATGCCAGGGAGTTGGTAGACCTGGGATCCGTCTTGAAGATGAATCCACCGATACGGACGCACGCGCACGGCCAGGCGCTTTACCAGGGTTTACTGGAGGGCGCAATCGATTTCATCGCCAGCGACCACGCGCCTCACACTGAAGAAGAGAAGATGAAGGGTAGCATCTGGGAGGCTATGGCCGGCTTTGTGGGCGTCGAGACGATGATGCAGGTGATGTTGTCGGAGGCGGTCAACAAGCGTGGGATGTCCCTGCAACAGTTTGTTCGTGTCTGTGCGGAGAACGCGGCGCGCGCCTGGGGCGTCTATCCTCGCAAGGGGACGCTTCACGTGGGAGCAGATGCCGACATCACTATCGTCGATCTTGATGCTCCATGGATAATCGACCGGGGCCGGCTGCATAGCAGGAGCCGCGTCACACCCTGGCACGGTTACAGCGGCGTGGGCAAACCGATTACGACCATCATCCGCGGGCAGGTCTTGCTGCGGGAAGGTGTGTTCGTGGGTCGCCGGCCACAGGGCATACCGGTGTGGCTGGTATAGCGCCGGCTTGCGCGCGTGACGGTTTTGGGCTATAACTATTGGGAGCAGCCGGCTGCTGGATGACCACTTATTCGGGAGAGCGTAGTTACCCAGGAGATGCCATTGTGAGCGAGATCAAGACATTTAGCGATGAGTTTGCAACCTGTCAAGCATGTGGGAAGACGTTCGTGTTTCGCGTGTCCGAGCAGAGACAGATGTACCAAACTCGTGGCGAAGTGACGGCGCCTGTCCGATGCCCTGCGTGCCGAGAGGGGGAGCTGAAAACGGGCAAGCTTCTTGGAGAGGTCAAGTGGTTCAATGTACAGAAGGGCTACGGCTTCATTCGGAAGTCGGACGGGCAGGAGATCTTCTTTCACCGCAGCAGCCTGATGTCGGCCAGTCCCTGGGAAGTCTTCGAGGGTCAGGCGGTGCGATTCGATGAGGAGGAAACAGCGAGAGGCCCTCAGGCTGTCGAGGTTGAACTGATTGAATAGCGGGCCGTATCCAGCGACCGGTTTGACAGATCGGTCGGTTAGGGCTAGTATTCGTGTGCAGCAATTGCAGTGCATGAAATTTCACTCCGTACGTAGTCCCAGGGTGGACAATTGTGAATTGTTGAGCTGAGATAAGGAGAACTCACCAGTGTCTACGGCACTTGATGAAGTTGCTTTGTTTCTGGACTTCGACAACGTTCGATATGGGTATCTAAATACCTATCGACAGGAGCCAGATCTTCAGGATTTGATGACCAAGGCTCGCCAATACGGGCGAGTCGTAGTCGCCGTCGCCTACGCCGATTTCACCCAGCACCCGCCTCACTATCGCCAGGGCCTGGAGGTGGCCGGCATCACACCTAGAGATATTCCTCAGAGGGGTGGCCGAAAGCATGCCAGCTCGTCAGAAATGGTTATGCTCATGGACATCATCGACTGTTTATTGGATCGGCCGTCGGTTCAGACTTATGTTTTGATGACTGGGGACAGTGATTTTGTTCGTGTGGTTGCCCGAGCGCGTCATCGGTTCGGCAAACAAGTCATCATCTCGGGCGTACCGGGCACAATCAGCCAGGACCTCATCGCCAGCGCCGATGAGGCTGATCTCCTCATTCCAGAGGGCGTGGAGCTATCAGACGAGGGTGGCTTGCCGAGCGCTCTGCGGGCGGTGAGCGATGCCGAAGTTGGCTTGCTTAGATTAGTTGCCTTTCTCGAGAAGAACCGGCCATACCTGACCCTTAACTTCATACACAGCTATGCGGTGAGCCCCACGGGCCGGCTACGCCTTAGTGATGCGGAGGCCAACCGTATACTCGATGTGTTCATTGAAGATGGCCTGCTAATCCCCTTCGAGAAGCGACTGGACGACGGGCGTGTTGTCGTAAACGTCCGGCTGAACCGCGATCATCACCTGGCGCGCCAGATTCTCGACAACAGACCTGTTTCGCTAGTGGCGGCCGAGGAACGGGCAATTCGGGAGTAATTGGTGGTGCTGACCCGTTTGATCGGGGTATCAGCATATCACCCTAAAACTCTACAGCTTGAGTACATCACACCGCGAGTGAGGCGGATGGTCATCTATCCACTCGCGGTTTCGCTTTGATGGCAATCCTCACACATTGGAGACCCATAGATCGAGAAAGGAAGATTCGCATGGACTATCACCTGTGGGATAGACTGGCGGAAGGGGCCGGCACCAAGATTGTGTATCTGATCATCGACGGTGTGGGTGGCCTTGCAATGCCAGAGCGGGGTCTGAGCGAGCTTCAAGCTGCCCGCCTTCCGAACCTGGATGATCTAGCTGTTCGCTCGGCGACTGGATTACTGGAGATTGTCGGTCCGGGGATAACGCCTGGCAGTGGGCCCGGCCACCTTAGTCTGTTCGGCTATGATCCCCTGGAGTATACTGTCGGGCGCGGAGTGCTGGCGGCTCTGGGCGTCGATTTTCCACTCCAACCGGCCGACGTGCCAGCCCGCGTGAACTTCGCAACGATCGATGATCGAGGGAACCTGGTGGATCGGCGGGCCGGCCGCATCAGCAGCGAAATCAACGAGCAGTTGTGCGCCAGGATTCGCGAGAACGTCCATGTGGACTTCGACGGTGAATTATTCTTTCAGACGGTCAAGGACTACCGCGCACTGCTCGTCCTGCGCGGTGCGGGGATGTCCGGCGATCTGGCGGACACCGATCCCCAGGAAACCGGCGTTCCCCCACTGACGCCACAGGCCACGAGCCCGGCCGGCGAGCGCACCGCGGCCATTGTCGGGGAGTTTGTGAAACAGGTGCGGGAAATCCTGGCCGGCGAACATCCGGCAAACATGATTCTGCTCCGGGGCTTCGATCAGTATGAGGCGTATCCATCCATTACCGATCGCTTCAAGCTGCGGGGTATCTCCATTGCCGATTATCCCATGTATCGCGGCGTCACCAAGCTGATTGGCATGAACCTGCACCCGGTGGTGGGCGACATGGCCAGCCGCTTCGATGCTTTGGAAGCGGCGTACGGGGACGACTACGACTTCTACTTCCTGCACATCAAGCAGGCCGATGCGCGAGGCGAGGACGGGGATTTCGATGCCAAGGTGCGGGTGTTGGAGGAGGTGGACGCATTGGTGCCGCGATTGACGGCGCTGTCCCCCGACGTCCTGGTGGTGACGGGCGACCACTCAACTCCGTGCGCCCTGCGTTCCCATAGCTGGCACCCGGTTCCGGTTCTGCTGCACTCGCGGTATGCGCGTGTCGATGGCGTGAACCGCTTCGACGAGTACGCGTGCGCGCGCGGCGGCCTGGGGCTGCGGCCCGGTGTCCATCTGATGGGGTTGGCGCTGGCCCACGCGGGCCGGCTAGCCAAATATGGCGCCTGAACTGCTGAAAAATAGCAAAGGCTACTGGTCACCCCCCTGTGGGTCTGACCAGTAGCCTGCTTTTTTGTTGAACGTTGGATCTGGAGTTTGGATGCGTTGCTCTTGTCGCTAGTGAGCAATTGCGAACTGGTATCCTCGTCCGCGGATCGTCCGCAGATACTGCGGGCGGCGCGGATCCTGTTCGATCTTCTTTCTCAGCCAACACACGTGAACCTCAAGCGTCCGCGTGTCTTCGATAAAGCTTGTTCGCCACACCTCTTGCATGAGGTATTTGCGGCTGAGAACATCGCCGGCATTTTGCATTAGAACAGCAAGCAGCCGGCACTCCATTGGTGTCAGGTGGTGGGTATTACGTTTCGTCACAAGTTGACGATTCGTGATATCCAGCAACAGACCGTTGATTCGGATCGACGTCGACGGTCGTGCCCCGGCGGGCAGGGTATTCCGTGGCACTGTTCCTTCCCCCTTCTATTCAATTGGGTCGCCAACAACAAGGATGAAGGCGACAATTCGGGCAGGTTGCCTGTTGTAACGCAAAAAGGCCGGAAAAGTTGCGGTCACTGCCGAAATTTCCGTCCTGATTGGCGTTATTCGGCACAAGTATTATGCCAGGAATAATCGTTTTTGTCAAGTCAATCGAGTGTGGACAAATTCGGCCTGCATGGACCAGGGGCCGGCCCAGGTAATTCGCACATCTATACGCTTCCCGCGCCATTCTCTGTCGTCTTCGAAAAAGACTAGCTTGTTGGTGCGGGTCCGTCCGCGCCACTTACCCTTGGTCTTGTCTTCCACCATGATTTCGACCTGCTGGCCCAGAAGCCGGCGGTTGATTTCCCCCACAATCTGTTCCTGCAACTCGTCCAGGGCTTTGCGCCGGCGTTCCTTCTCTTCGAGCGGCACATCGTCTTCCGTGACTGCGGCGGACACGGTGTTAGGGCGGGGTGAGTAACAGGCGACGTGCGCTTTGTCCAGTTTCAAGTCTGCCAGGAGGTCGTAGGTTCTCAGGAACTGCGCCTCGGTCTCGCCCGGAAAGCCAACAATGATGTCGGTGTGGATCGCGACACCGGGAATCTTCTCGCGGATCTTGTACACCAGGTCGTAGTAGTCCGCGCGGGTGTATCCGCGCTTCATTTGCTTCAGGATTTCGTCATCGCCGGCCTGAATCGGCACTTCGATGTGTTCCATCACCTTGGGCAGCTCGGCGACGGTCTCCAGAAGCCGGTCACTCATGTAGCTGGGGTGTGACGTCAGGAACCGGATGCGCTCCAGTCCCTCGATCTCATGAATGGTGCGAAGCAGATCGGCCAGGCGCGGCCCATCGGGGATGTTGTAACCGTAGCGGTCCACGATCTGGCCCAAGAGCGTCACTTCTTTTACACCTTGCGCCACCAGGGCTCGGACTTCGGCCGCGATTTCGCCTACCGAGCGGCTGCGCTCAGTCCCACGCCGGTAGGGGATGATGCAGAAGGTGCAGACGTGGTTACATCCGTAGACGATGGGGACGTGAGCCGACACGAGCCGGCCTCGCTCGTGGGCCGGCAGGACCAGCTCACCGTCCTGAATTCCGTACCGCCTGCGGGCCTGCTCCAAATCCTCCACTCTGGCTATCCGGTCGAAATCCTCGGCCTTCAGGAAGTCAATCAGGTGCTTCGGCTCCGATGGTGGGATGAACACATCCACAAATGGGAAGTGTTGTCGAAGCGGAGTCGGATCTTTCACGCCGACTAGACAGCCCATCAGACCGATGACCGGCGGGTTGGTGCGCTCTTTGAGGGGTTTGAGCGATGTCAGCCGGCCATAGATCCTGTCCTCGGCCGATTGTCGAACCACGCATGTGTTCAAGACTACGACATCGGCCTCTTCGATGCGGTCAGCCCACCGGTACCCCAGCTTTTCCAGCTCCGATCCCATCCGCTGCGAGTCAGCCACGTTCATCTGACAGCCGATGGTCCAGATGTGGTATTTCATCAATACGGGAAACTCCTACACCAGGTTGTTACCAACAATTCTAAGTTGGCAAGTATACCATGGGCCGAGTGGCCGGTCAAAGTGGGGTGCTTCGTGCGTTTGACGCTTGAATCAGAGGGCTGGGCATTGGAAGGGGTCAGACTGGCCTCCTACCGGGACGAGCTCCGCGCCATCTGGAAGATTATAGCGCAAAGCCTGGGCGCCGTTCCAACTGACGGCCGCCTGGCGGGGCGCGGTATTGCCCGGCCGTTGGTACACCACAGCTCGCCGGCCATCTTCAGGAACCGGCACGGTTTCCGTCAGGAGCAGGCTTGAGGCTGCCTCGATCTGCTGGGGCCACCAGCCGGCCTCTCCTCGTGTAAGCAGCCACAGGGTCTGGCGTTGGCCTGCGGGTGATAGCTCCTTCGGCACCTCCTGGTTGAGTACGACGACAACTTCTGGACGTCCGTCGCTGTTCAAGTCCACAATGGCTGAGCTGGCGACGTCCAGACCCAGGTCCCGCAGCTTGCTGGTAAGTGCCTCCCCTGAACCGCGGCCGGCTTCCGGTTGGGTGTTCAAGTAGGCTGCTACAGCCAGTCCGGGAAACAAGATGCCGGCGGCATCCATGGGAAAACCGAGGTTGCCGCCGTTCTCAAAGTAGAATCGCTCGTCCAGGTTGACGGAATGAATTGCCGCCAGTCCGCGCGCTGTGTTGCCATCTCCATAGCCTTCCAAAAAAGCTCTGGCCAGATCGCTCAATGAGGGGCCGGCCTCTGCCACTTTTACCATCGCTTCTTTCGCCGCGCTCGCGTTGCCTAGCAGCGCTTGGATCTCGCCGGCGCGAAACAGTGCAAATGAGCGCCAGTCAATTTGCTCGGTTTCTGGTTCCTGTGACAGGGTGACATCCTCAACAGATTTCGAATAACCGGCCAGCGCCCGGTCAAGCTGACCTGTCCTAAATGCCGACTCTGCTATGTTGACCTGCTGGCGGACAGTCTCAGACGAGTCTACTATGGTCTGGTCGAGGATCAGATTTCCGCCCTGCCAACGGTACGTCCGCATCAACAGTGGATGGGGCAGCATTTTGTGATCGAACGGTCCCACAATCGGACACGTGGTTACCAGTGCTTCTGTATCGTTCTCTGGGACAAGCTCCCATGTGGCGGGGCCGGCCCAGTCGCTGATACCAGTCTGCAGCAGTGTTCTGAACTTCTGCCCATCCCACCGGCTGATGTTGATCAACGTATTAACTGCGCTGGCACCCACGATATGGCTGGTCAACACAATCTCAGGCACTCCGTCGTCGTCCAGATCGTCTGCGCGCTCGAAGGTGATTGGGCCGTTTGTCGCCATGTCAAATGGCTCTGGAATCTGATACCCTACGAAACCCTCTGGTAGATGACGGACGACAAATCCGGGCAGTCCTGTCGAGGGAATCGCGACCAAGACGTCGAGGCGTGTGTCGCCATCAACATCGTTGATGGTTACGCTAGATGGGGATGCGAGAAGTGCGTCGAGCATAGACCGAAGTTCGTCAATAACGGTTGGCTGGCGGTCGATGGAGAGCCGGCGGTCTGCCTTGGTGTTGAAGAAGGTGGCGAGTGCCAGTTGGATGTCATCTGTCATGCCTGGCTCGACAAGGGACCCCTGGCTAAGTTGGTCGGCGAGTTCCTGGAAGACAGCATTGTAGTCAATGCTCACAGTGGGAGACAGGGTAGGCCGGCCCGTGGTGGAGGTCAGAGGCAGGATAGATCGACTGGACGTCGGCGTGAGTGTTTCGAGAGTGTTCGCTGCCTCACAAGCTGTGATAAGTACCAAACCCAGTGCCAAGAAAACTGGCAGCAATCGTCGCATGGTATGCCTTTCCGGGGGCGGCAAAATCGTTCTGGACAGTCAGACGCTCAAGGTCTGGCCACAGTTCCATCGGTGAGTTGTACTCCATTCGACGCATATCTCAACGTCGGTTTCGTCGATTAGAATCGGGTTATTCTATAATGCAAGACGTTCGATGTCTCGCCACGAAACCGACGATTGCCCCACGGTTCGCGCTGGGTCAGTGGATAGTGACCAGTGGTTGGTGGTTGGTGGTCAGTGGTCAGTACCTGACAATAGAGGGAGGGGGAAAGCAGAAGCCCGACCCAGATTGTGCGTGGGTCGGGCTCTTGGTATCGTGTCGTCTGGCGCATCTGAGGACAGCTCAGATGCCGTGCAGAGGCCGTCAGTTCAAGTAGGCGCGGAGCCGCCTGCTGCGCCTGGGGTGCCGCAATTTGCGCAGCGCCTCCTGCTCAATCTGGCGGATACGCTCCCGTGTCAGACCGAACTTCTGGCCGACTTCCTTCAGCGTATACTCATGGCCGCCACTCAGTCCGTAGCGCATCGTCAGGATACGAGCTTCGCGCGGCGTCAGCGTCGATAGGAGATCTTCGATCTCCTCCGACAGCAGCGTCAGGTCCACCTCTTCCGAAGGATCGGGCAGGTCATCGCCTTCGATGAAGTCGCCCAGTTCGCTGTCGTTATCATCGCCAACGGGCTTCTCCAGGGAGAGCGGCTGCCGAGCGGCGTCCAGAGCCAGCTTAACCTGAGTCAGGCTAAGGTCAACCTCTCTCGCGATCTCCTCGGGGGTGGGCCGGCGCCCTAGCTCCAATTCCAGCTCGTGCGATAGCCGGCTCAGACGTTGGATCCGATCCTTCATGTGCACCGGGATGCGGATCGTGCGTCCCTGGTCTGCCAGCGCCCGCGTGACCGCCTGGCGGATCCACCAAGTAGCATACGTGCTGAACTTGTAGCCCTTGCGATAGTCAAACTTCTCAGCCGCTCGAATCAGCCCCAGGTTCCCCTCCTGGATCAGGTCCAGCATGGGAACACCGTGCCCCATGTACTTCTTGGCGATGCTGATTACCAGGCGGAAGTTTGACTGAACCAATTCTTGAAAGGCGTCTCTACCCTGCTGGATCTGGGCTTCCAGCCGTGTGCGCGTAGAGATGTCAAGTTCGTCGCCCGTCCGCATAAGGCGTCGCTTTGCCTTTTCGCCGCGCTCCATTCGCCTGGCGAGCTCGACTTCTTGGTCACGCGAGAGCAGTGGGATCGGGCGTACATCTCGGAAGTAAAGACTCACGGTATCGTCGGAGTCCACGAACTCAAGGGCGCCCTGCTCCTCTTTCTGGATTGCAAGCTCGTGGAGCGACGTTATCTCGTGACCGTTCCCGTAGACATCGATGCCTTCGTCTGCTAGAAACTCAAACACGCGGTCTAGGCTCTCCGTGTGCACATCGAAATGCGACGTCGCCTCAAGGATATCAGCAATGGTCAGGTGGCCTTTGTCATGGCCTCGGTGCAGTAACTCTTCGATTGTATCAATGGTTCCAGTCTGCTCCATGTTCCTCATTCCAACCACTAATCCACTCCACAACAACCCATTTAAGACCTATCCAACAGTCCCTGGTAACGACTGTAGTCGTTCCCGAAACGGCTAACCGCCGCTGCGAAGACTTTGCGGATAGGCTCTCAATGGATTGGACGTTTGTTGTGTGTCGACTGTTCCGACTCGTTTTTGCCTGTCGTATTGTAGGCTGCATTCCACGAACGGAAGCCCCGCGCGTAACGCAGGGCTTAAGCGTGAAGCCATCTGGCGGGGCTAACGTCAACAAGCGCGCAATGTTTCATTTTGATCTGTCTAGCGACCATGTGGGGCAAAATGAACCGCCGAGGGTGACTCCATCGGCGGGAAAGGACCACTAGAGTTGTGATGTAGTCAATGCTAGTTGCAACAAAAGTCCTCTCAGCGATCTGTCCTCCTGACGTCTTGTGTAGGCCCCGGTGCAATGAATATTATAGTACAGGTGTGCTATTCTGTCAAGTCGGAAGTTGTTGTCAATTTGGCGATTGCACGGGTATTGGTGTATGATTGGATGTTGCGTATATGAGATGGAACGTATTAAGAGGTGAGCCATGTTTCCAGGTTTTCGATTTGGAGATGCCCAACTAGTCCGACCTGAAACGGTTCCAGAGGTGATGTCCATCCTCCCGCTTCGGAATACCGTGGCGTTTCCCTTCGGTGTAATGCCAATTGCCGTAGGGATCCCCCGATCGGTACAATTGATTCAGGACGCTGTGGAAGGAGACCGTCTAATCGGTCTGGTTGCCATGAAGCGGCCGGATTTGGATGAACCGAGTCTTGAGGATGTTTATCAGGTGGGGACCCTCGCCCTTGTCCAGCGGGTGATCGAGGGCAGCGAAGACCAGTCATTGCAGGTGATTGTTCAGGGGATAGAGCGTTTCAAGGTAGAGCATTGGCTGCCGGCGGATCCCTATCTGAGGGCGCGAATACGGCTTGCACCTGAGACAAGCGAGGAATCCCTGGAAATGGACGCGTTAACGCGCAGCCTGCTCGATCTGGCGCGCCGGCTGGCTAGCCTGATGCCCCAGGTCCCGGACGAGATTGTGGAGTTTCTAGCAGGCGTTGAAGACCGGCGCCTGTTGGTGTACCTGGTGGCGTCGAACATTCGAATGGATATGGAGGCGGCGCAAGAACTCCTGGAGATCGACACGCTGGCCGAGAAGATGCGCCGGCTTATTGGAATTCTGAGTCACGAGCTCGAAGTGATGGAACTGGGTCAGAAGATTCGCTCCGAAGCCCACGAGGAGATGACCAAGGCCCAGCGAGAGTATTTCTTGCGTGAGCAACTCAAGGCCATCCAGCGTGAGCTGGGTGAGGGTGATGAACAACAGACAGAGATTGAGGAGTATCGCCAGAAGATCGAAGCCGCCGAGATGCCCGAAGAGGCCGAAAAGGAAGCCCTACGCGAGCTGGATCGGCTGGAGAAGATGCCCCCTCAGGCGGCCGAGTATTCAGTGATCAAAACCTACCTCGATTGGCTGGCCGACCTGCCGTGGAAAAAAGCGACTGATGACAATCTCAACATCGACCATGCCCGCCAAGTATTGGACGAGGATCACTACGACCTCGAGGAAGTCAAAGAGCGAATTCTAGAATTTCTGGCAGTTCGCAAACTTCGCCAGGAGCGCGGATTCGATCTTGATGATGTGCCGGCTACGATCGAAGAAGGGACGGGCGCCATCTTGTGCTTTGTTGGTCCACCAGGCGTGGGCAAGACGAGTCTAGGACAGTCCATCGCCCGGGCGCTGGAACGGAAGTTCACGCGCATGAGTCTAGGAGGCCTTCGCGACGAGGCCGAGATTAGAGGCCATCGCCGAACCTATATCGGGGCGATGCCGGGCCGAATCATCCAAGCTATCAAGCGCGCCGGCACGAAGAACCCGGTCTTCATGTTGGACGAGGTAGATAAGATCGGCGCCGACTGGCGAGGCGACCCCTCGTCGGCCTTGCTGGAGGTGCTGGACCCCGCCCAGAACAATGCCTTTCGCGATCATTACCTGGACGTGGACTTCGACCTGAGCCGGGTCCTATTCATCACGACGGCCAATTGGCTTGACCCGATCCCTGAGCCGCTGCGCGACCGCATGGAAATCATTCATCTGGACGGCTACACGGAATATGAGAAGGTCCGCATAGCCCAGGGTTATCTGGAACCTCGGCAAGTACGTGCTAACGGGTTGCGACCGGATGAGATTACGTTTGCGGAGCCAGCCCTGCGGACCATTATTCGGGAGTACACGCGCGAGGCCGGCGTCCGCAACCTGGAGCGGGAGATCGGGCGCGCCTGTCGCAAGGTGGCCGTGCAGATTGCCGCGGGCGAAGCAGATGGCCAGGTTGAGATTGATTCGGACGCAGTCCGCGAGCTTCTCGGCAAGCCCAAGCACCAGTTAGAGGCAGCCGCGCGGGCGGAGGTCCCTGGGGTGGCGACGGCCCTGGCGGTGACACCGGCCGGCGGTGAGATTCTGTTTGTCGAAGCCTCGCGGATGAAAGGCAAAGGCAGTCTCACCCTGACCGGGCAGTTGGGAGATGTGATGAAAGAGAGCGCGCAGATTGCGCTCAGCTATGTGCGGTCCAGGGCTGAGGAGCTAAACATTGACCCCGATTCCTTCGACAGTATGGACATCCACCTGCACGTGCCGGCGGGCGCCACACCGAAGGACGGGCCGTCAGCCGGCGTGGCGATGGTGACCGCTATGGCTAGCCTGTTGACGGGCCGGCCATCCCGCGCCGATGTCGGTATGACAGGCGAGATTACCCTAAGAGACCATGTGTTGCCGATTGGCGGGGTGAAGCAGAAGGTGTTGGCCGGCCACCGGGCAGGGCTAAAGGCACTCATCGTGCCGAAGCGCAACGAGCCATGGCTCGAGGACGTACCCGAGGAGGTACGCGATTCCGTGGAGTTTGTGTTAGTGGAGACTATCGAGGAAGTACTCGATTCGGCTCTGCGCTCGGAAACGGACGTCCTGGGGCGAGTGGCGTAATGGTGTAGAGGGGCACAGACCCGGCGTGAGCCTGGTAAGATGAGACCTTCTCGCGCATCCAAATGACAGAACAAGAATGTTGTGTCAAGAAGATGCGAGGTGACGCCGTGGATGTGACGATGGATCGGATTAATCAGTTGTCGAAGGAGCGCCGACAGTTGTGGCAAGAGGCTGGCCGACGCGAACTAACTGAGAAAGAATACTGGCGCGTACAGCAGATTTCGCGCGAACTGACGAAGTTGTGGGACGCTCATCGCCGGCAGCGGGCCGCTATGGCATGGAATGGACATCGCAAGGATAAAGAACCCCGCAGGCTGGATAGCAGTCTTCTGGCGCAAGCCGCCTGATGCCTCAATCTGAATCCCCAGATTATCACCTCAGATCCACCGTCGCACTGGCTGTCGGTGATCTGGTTACCCTGTTGCTCTTTGCCGCGCTGGGCCGGTCAAGCCACGACCGGCCACCGGGGGCGATTCCGTTTGCTGGGGTGATCAGCACAGCCGCACCGTTCATCGTGGGGTGGTTTTCTGTGGGCGCTGTTCTGGGGGTGTTCAAGCAGTCGGCGGTCAGCAGTGTGCGCTCGGCCTTCTTGCGAGCTGAGGGCATATGGCTTGTGGCCGGCCCGGTTGGATTGCTGCTACGTGCTCTCTTCCTCCGGCGCAGCATCCCCCTGAGTTTCGCCGCCGTCGTGATGTCGGTCAACTTCGTGCTGCTAGGCGCCTGGCGTACCCTCTACGCCTGGCTGCGGGCGCACCGCCGGTAAGCCGGCTTTGCCGGCCGCCTCAGCGGGGAGGTTGAAGGGTTGGCA